>JAJFUG010000156.1 GCA_021372515.1 bacterium | reverse complement strand
TCAAGTGGAGCTACGAGACCGGCGGCGCCGTGGTCTCATCCCCCGCGGTGGATGTGGACGGCTCGGTGTATGTCGGCTCGAAGGACGGCTACCTGTACGCCCTGACCCGTAGCGGTGCGCTCAAGTGGCGTTTCCAGACCGGCGCGGCGATCTACGCCTCGCCCGCCCTGGCCCAGGATGGCTCCGTGTACATCGGCTCGCTGGACGGCAAGCTCTACGCCCTCGGCCGGGACGGGGAGCTGCTCTGGAGTTTCAGCACCGGCGACCGTATCTACTCCTCGGCCGTGATCGGCTACCAGAACGAAATCATCTTCGGCTCCAACGACTTCTCGGTGTACGCGCTCAACCCGGACGGCAGCCTGAAATGGAGCTACGCCACCGGCGGCGAGGTGGTCGCCTCGCCGGCCATCGACCGGGACGGTACGGTGTACGTGCCCTCCAACGACTGGAATTTCTACGCCTTCCAGCCGGACGGCACTCTGAAATGGAGCTATCTGCTCCAGATGCCGGTCTGGAGCTCGCCCACGATCAGCATGGAAGGACAAATCCTGGACGGGACCTGCGGCGCGGCGAGACAATATGCCAGCGGTTTCATACCGGAGGGCTACTATCCGCTCGCGGGCATCTCGTTACTGCAGGCCTTCGAGCTGAAAAACACGGGAGACGATATAAGTTTCACGATGAGCGGCGGTTCGGGGGATGAGCACGGCAGTTACGCCGAGGGCTACACCGGCACTTTTGTCACCGCGGTCTTCGGCCGCTCGATGATGCTCGCGGACGACCTGGTCAACCCCGGCGGCGGCACCACCTCAAACAGCCCGACCCACGGTTTCGAGGGCCATACCAGTTGGCCGCGCTTCCGCCACGACAGCCGCAACACCGGCAATGTGAACACCTCGCTCGAGATACCGAAGTTCGACCTCGGGTTCCAGATTGTCTACTCCACCTGCGACCTCGACCATGACGGCGCGGTGACCTTCCTCGACGCAGTCAGGCTGATGAAAGGCATCCAGACCGGCCAGTACTCCTTCGGCATGGATCGGGACAACAACGGCGCGGTGACCATGCTGGACGTGATCCGGTTCCTGCTGGACATGCGTGACGGCACCTGCAACCTCGGCAGTCCGATCTCCCTGGCCGCCGTGGAAAATCAGAAAGGGCTGGAGGAGTTCCAGGCCCTGGCCACCCTGAACAAGGCGGAGCTCGAGCAGGCCCTGGCCACGATGGACCTCTCCGACGCGGACCGTCAGGAGGTCGAGATGATGCTGAACGGCCTGGCCCCCGGAGCCGCGCTGCCCAAGGCTTTCTCGCTGGCCCAGAACGCGCCCAACCCGTTCAACCCCTCCACCACCATCGCCTACGAGGCGCCCGAGGGTGCGAACCAGAACGTGGAACTGAGCGTGTTCGATGTCCGCGGACGGAAGGTCCGGCAGTTGGTGGACGGGATGGCGGAGCCCGGCAAGCACTTCGCTTTCTTCGACGGCCGGGATGATCTTGGCCGTGAGCTGCCCAGCGGTGTATATTTCTACCGTCTGAGTGCCGGCTCATTCAGCCAGACCAGGAAGATGATCCTGCTTAAATAGCCTCTTTCCTGGAGAAAGACAGCGCCGCCGGCGTGCCGCCGGCGCCGGCGGCGCCTCCTGAATTGTCGGTTGAACGCAACTAATTTCGCAAACGGCGGTACAAAAACAGGGGTGTGGCATGACCAAAAACTCCAAAGACCCGCAGCATCTGGAGGACACGCTCTCCACCACCGAGGTGGCCCGCTATTGCCGGGTTTCGGTGGTGCATGTCAACCGCTGGATCAAGGACGGCAAGATCAAGTGCTACCGCTATCCGGGCGGACGGTACAAGATCAGCCGCGAAAATTTCCGGGAGTTCCTGGAAAGAAGCGGCGTGCCGGTGATCGAGGAGTTCTTCTCCCCGAAGCCGCCTCTGAAAGTCCTGATCGGCGAGGATGACACCGATTTCGCCCGCGGCGTGCGGCTGCTGATCGAGGACCGCTACCCCCGCGCCGAGATCGAGGCGGCGAGCGACGGCTACGAGGTGCTGCTCAGCATGGGCGTTTTCCGCCCCGACCTGCTGGTTCTCGACCTGCGCCTGCCCCGTATCGACGGGCTCGAGGTCTGCCAGCACATCCGCCAGAACGAGATCTGGTCCGGGGTGGGTATCCTGGCCATGACCGGGCACGCCGGGGCTTTTGTCCGGGAGAGGGTGCTCTACTGCGGCGCTAACGAATACCTGCTCAAGCCATTCGAGAGCACGGAGTTTTACCACAGCCTGGACCGTATGGTCGCAGCCGGAGTTTTACGCAACGGATAGAGTTTCTTGGGGTTTCAGACACCGTCAACGAACTCTTTGCCTCCCGCCACAGGCCTGAACCGCTCGAGGGACAGGTGCACAGCGCGGGAAAAGGCCCGACAGCCCCCCTATGTGCTTCTCGTCTCCCGCCAGTATTCCTCCGGACCGCTCCGTTAGCGGCGAGCCGGCCCGACACGGCCGCGCGCCACGGTGCGAAGCAATGCTTTATCAGTTTGTCCGGCTTCTCCTGTTCGTCATCCTGCTGCCGGCGGCGCTCCCGGCCCAGGGCCAGGACCTGACCGAGGAATCCCTTTTCCAGCCCCTCCGCAGCGCAGTGACCGCCTCCGGCGCCGACCAGAGCCTCGACCAGTCGCCCGCCTCCATGACCGTGATTTCGGCCCAGGAGATTCGCGCCAGCGGCGCCGGATCGATCCCCGAGCTGCTGCAGTGGGTCCCCGGCCTGGACGTGATGCGCCTGGGCGCCTCGCAGTATGAGGTCTGCGCCCGCGGTCTGAACATGGTCCCGGCCGACAAGATGCTGGTGTTGATCGACGGCCGCTCGGTGTATCAGGACTATTTCGGCGGGATCAACTGGTTCAGCCTGCCGTTGCTGCCGGAGCAGATCGAGCGGATCGAGGTGATGCGCAGCCCGGGCAGTGCGCTCTACGGGGCCAACGCGTTCAGCGGCGTGATCAACATCATCACCCGCACCCCGTCCCAGCTTAACGGCGTCCGCCTGGAACAGCGCCTGGGCAGCCACGGCCGGGCCGGCAGTTCGCTCCTGGCTGGGGGGCAGCGCGGACAGACCGGCTACCGTATCGCCGCGGGCTACCGGGGGCTGGACAGTTTCAGCCAGCCGCGGCGCCACGCCTCGCGCAACGCGCTGGGCAGCTTGTTGCTGGAAAGGCAGCTCACCGACCGGACCAGCCTGTCGCTGGATGCCGGCCTGGCCGGCGGCTACGCCGACCGGATTTTCCTGGAGCAGATGCAAAGGCAGCGCGACAACAACAGCCACCTGAAACTGAACCTGGACCGCAACGACCTGGCCTGCCAGCTCTACCTGAACCACGGTGAGATGCACCAAAGCACCTACTCGCCGGGCGAGGGCAGCGAGAGCGTGCGCTACAACACGCTCGACCTGGAGCTGCAGAACGGGTTTCACCCCACCATGCGCGACCACGTGATCTACGGGCTGGAGGCCCGTCTCAACACCATCCGCTCGAACATCCTCGACCGCTCGCGGCGGCAGGGCCTTCTGGCAGCCTATATCCAGGACGAGTACCGCCCGCTGCCCGAGATCAGTTTTCTGGCCGGTGCGCGCCTCGACCATCACCCACTGACCGGCCTGAGCGCAAGCCCGCGGCTCAATGTGCTGTACTCTCCGGCGCCCAGCCACATTTTCCGGCTGACATACAACCGGGCTTTCCGCAGCCCCAGCTTCATCAACTCGTACCTGGACTACAGCACGGCCGAGGGCATCCGCCTGCTGGGCAACCGCGAGCTGGACTCCGAGCGGATCAACTCGCTGGAGGCGGGCTATGTCTGGTCGCGCCGCGAGCGGCTCAAGGTGAAACTGGATCTGTTCGCCCTCACCCTGAGTGGCAACATCGCGTTCAGCGACGTGCTGCAAGTGGTGGACGCCTCCCTGGCCGACTCGTACCGCAATTTCGGCACGGCCCGCGGCTGCGGCGGCGAGCTGACAATCGACTACCTGCCGGTGCGCCCGGTAAAAATCGTGGCCAGCTACAGCTACCAGCGCCTCCACAACCGTTTCAGCGCCAGGCGCAGCCAGCACACGCCGCGCCACAAGGGCAGCCTTCAGCTCTACGCCACCCTGCCAGCGGGCCTCAGCCTGTTCGGCGCGGCCGGCTACGTGGGCCCCTCGGTCTGGGAGGTGCCGGCCGGCCTCGGCCTGACTGCGGTGAGCCGCACGGGCCAGTTCGTGCGCCTGTCGGGCCGGATCGGCTATGAGCTGCCCCGCGGCGGTCTGACACTGTTCGTGGCCGGGGACAACCTGGCCGGACCGTCCAGGGAGCAGTACCCGCTGGGCGAGTACATAGAGAGGCAGTTCGATTGCGGGGTCCAATGGGAGTTCTGAGTCTGAAGACCAAAACGGCACCGCGCCCCGGGCCGACCGGGCGCAAAATCACGCGGCCATGAGCGGGAAAACCTGTCATATCCTTTTGCTGCTGCTTCTGCTCACCGGCGGCTGGCGGCCTCTCTGCGCGGCGCAGCCCGGGCGCTCCGGGGTGGTGCTGGTGCTCAGCTCCGCCAACCCGGAGTACCGTCTGGCTGTCGGCGCTTTCCGCGCGGCCCTGCGGGAAAGCGGCCAACCGGTGGCGCTGGATGAGCGGACCCTGCCTGCGGGCCGGACGGAGGATGCGGCCCAGGATTCTTTCTGGAACTCGGTGCGGGCAGCCAACCCCGCCCTGGTGCTGAGCGTGGGCACCCCGGCCGCCCGCGCCGCGTTGCGCCGGCTCCAGGACACCCCGCTGGCCTTTACCATGGTGCTGGGCGACCCCTTCCGCGAGGCCCCCGCAGGCGCCCGCCCCCCGGTGTTCGGCCTCAGCCTTTCGCTCGGCTTCCGCGAGCAGCTCGAGGCCATCCGCGAAAGCCTGCCCCTGGTGCGGCGGGTGGGCTTCCTGGCCACCTCGGGCTCCGGAGCGGCCCCGGACTCCCTGCGCCGCCTGAGCGACGAGCTGGGGCTGCGCCTGGTGGAGGCCCGCCTCGGCGGCAAGGAGGAGGTGCTGGGCGCGCTGAAAGGCATGCTGGAGGGGATCGACCTGCTCTGGCTGCCGCCCGATCCACTCACCTACAGCCAGGATGTCAGCCTTAACCTGCTTGAATTCTGCTACCTGCACCGCGTGCCGGTGTTCGCCTTTTCGCGCCAGCTGGCCCTGGCCGGCGCACCCCTGTCCCTGGGCAGCGACTATGCCGCGGTGGGGGCCCAGACCGCCGAGATGACGCTTCAGTTTCTTTTCCCGGAGTCGAAATCCCAGACCTCAGCCGGAGTACAGACCGTAAGGAGTGTCCTGCTCTACGTGAACCAGCCGGTGGCCGAAAGTCTCGGGCTGCATATCCCGCGGCGGGTGCTGAGCCGGTCGGTCATCCTCGGAGCCGGGACTGACAACAGATGAGAACCGTGACCCTGAATAGACTCCCCGCCCTGAGCCTGGGCAGCAAGGCCACCCTGGCGGTGATCGCACTGCTCAGTGTAATGGCGCTGGTGCTGGGGGCGCTTTTCGGCTACAACCAGCGCCGCTCGCAGATGGACCGCCTGCACGAGAAGACTGTCTCCTTCGCCGGCAACCTGGCGTTCAATTGCAATTTCGCCCTGCTGGCCAAGGATCGCGCGCGGCTGGACCAGCTTATCGCCGGGGTGCGGCTGGAAAAGGATGTCGCCCTGGTGCTGGTGGCCGACTCCGCGGGCCAGGTGCTCGCCTCCACCGATCCATCCCTGCTGGGCACGCACCTGAACTACCTGCCGGGACCGGACGCCCCGGACAGCACTCTCTGGCAGCCGGTTCAGGCCAGCTTGCGCTACCGGGCCGTGGCCCCGGTGACCGCGCTGGGCGCGGCCTCCGGCCCGGAGGCGGACGAGTCGATGTTCTTCGCCCCGGGCGGAGCCGAGGCAAACGGAGCGCGCGAGCGCCTGGGCTGGGCCGTGATCGAGGTCTCGCCCGAGCGGTTGAACGCCGAGCTGGCACGCTCCCTGCGCTACGCCGGGCTGATATTCCTGCTCATTCTGATCCTGGCCTCCGGCCTGGCCATTGTCTCGGTGCGGCGCACTGTCGCCCCGCTGCACCTTCTGGCCGAGGCCACCCGTCAGATCGCACACGGAGAGTTCGGACGGACCATCCCCGCGGCCAGGCGGGATGAGCTGGGGGTGCTTTCAGAATCATTCAACGAGATGAGCCTGCGCCTGCTGCGCTCGCGCCAGGAGGTCGAGCAGCTCAACAGCGAGCTGGAGGTCCGGATCGCCGAGAGCACCACCGAATTGCGCAACCGCTACCGCGAGCTGGAGCATGTCTGTTCCGACCTGCGCAGCCTGGACTCGGCCAAGAACGATTTCCTCTCCCTGGTCAGCCACGAGTTTCGCACGCCCCTGGGCTCGATCCAGCTTTTCTCCGAGATGCTGCTCAAGGGCCTCGACCGCTCCGACACCCGTCGCACCGATTTCCTGCTCACCATAATCAACAACTGCAAGCGCCTGACCCGCCTGATCAACGAGATCCTGGACATCTCGCGTATCGAGGCCGGGCGGATGGAGTTCAGCCGCGAGCTGTTCGACCTGAAAGAGACCCTCTACAGCACGATCTTCTCGCTCAAGCCGCTGTTCGAGGAGCGCAGCCTCTCCTGCAATTTCCTCACCCCGGAGGACCCGGTCCGGCTGTGCTCCGACCGCGACCGGATCATCCAGGTGCTGACCAACATTCTGTCCAACGCGATCCGGTTCTCGCCGCCGGGGAACGCGGTGGAGGTGGAGCTGAGCGAGGAGAACGGGCGGGCGCGGGTGTGCGTGCGGGACCACGGACGGGGCATGCGGCAGGAGGACATCCCGAAAATATTCGACAAGTACACTCAGCTCGAGCGGATCAAGCCCGACAGCGAGGGCAGCGGCCTGGGCATGACCATCGCCAAGCTGATCGTGGACAACCTGGGCGGGTCGATCCGGGTGGAGTCGGCCCCGGGCCGGGGGACCAGTTTCCGGGTCGATTTCCCGGCCGCCCGGCCCGAGGCGGGGGAGACTGGCGAGAAGCCGGCGCAGTAATCCGCAACAGCAGTCGCAGGGCGCGGCATACCGGGCCCGGTTTATTGGATTGAATCCCCTCAGCCCCAGCATTTTCCGGCTTAGTAACTTGCCGTGAGAAACCGAAAGACTAATTTCTGCTTTGGTTTTGGCCAAAGCCGCAAAGCCAGCGGGGGCCGCAAACTCGTCCGTACTGCGACACTGTTTCTGACTGTGGTGTGCCCGAGGATTATCTCCGCTCCCGCGTTGAAGCGGCGGCGCTGCCGCGAATCGCCGCCAAGCCGTGTGGCAATTCCAACCCTTACCGTTTCACACTCGATTACACGCTGCCCGGGCGGGAGGCTCAGACAGGTGCGGCCCCCAAAGACTTAACTGCGGCGGCCTGACAGCCGCAAGCCGGTTTAGCCTCCTGGGACGCCGGGCGGTGTCGTAGGGGCGAACCTTGTGTTCGCCCTTAAACTGATCTGCAAAAACCCATCCGGACATTATTGCCTCAGTCCCCCTTGTTCAAAGGGGTAGGCGGGCCATTCCCGGCTTTCTGCCAGCCGCTGGAATCCCGGAACAAAATCTAACTTGACACGATTTATTTCAGCTATTACAGTTAGCAGCATCATTAGCGGATGCCACCTCACACCAAACGCAAAAGAATGGCCAGGGAGATAGAATGGCTTTCACCAGACGCTATCCAGACCTCACGGCCCGTTATTCCATTGCCGGCCTCAAGGAAGCCCTGCTTTCTATAATTCTTATTATTTTCTTGCTTTCCGCCGCCTGCAAATCTCCAGCGCCGCCACCAAGCCAGGAGAACAACGACAAGCCCAGAACCCAGACGCTTCCCTCCGCTTTTCAACCCACCGGGGAAAACGAACTTTATGACAGCATGGTTGCCAAGCTGCACGGCACTTTCCCCGGACACTTACCGGAGGGCATCACGGAGTACCTCTATTCGCACGACCTGGCAATCTCGCAGACCGGGCTGTTTCCTTCCGGATTATACAGAACCCACAATTTCATCTGCGGCCGGCTCGATGCGGACGACAAACCGGACTGGGCCCTGCTGACCGATTATTACAATCCTGCGGGGACCCAGATACATGTGTTCTGGGGTGGTGATACTACCCGAATCTCTGTGATAGCGGAGGAGGATGAGCCAGAGAAAACATTCCGCGATGACAGGGCCACCCGCTTTATCTCCCTGGCCCAGCAAGAGGAGATCGGCTGGCACTTCAATATGTTTCTCAAGGAATACCCTGGCACCATAACATTCCGTAGACTGAGCCACGACGGGATCCAGGATTTTCGGTTTCGCAGCGGATCCTGCGTATATTATTTCGATGACGGGACGGGCGAATGGCTGCTCTGTGATCCCTACCTGAGGCTGTGTAATTTCAACCCGCGGGACTGGGAGGAGAATAAGGACACCTTGTATGTCAGACGGTTGCCCCCCGCGGCCTTCCCGGATTTACCCGAGCCAGTCCGGCAGGAGCTGGAACGACGCCACATTACTGTCCCGCAAAGTTATTCCGAGCAGGAGGGGGAACTGCAGAACGTGATCAAGGGGCGTTTCACCGATCCGGAACACACGGACTGGGCGGTCTATTGCATGGACGGCGATTCCTCCTACATCCTGGTTTTCCCGGACGGCAAGGCACAGGAGCCCATCAAGCTCGAACAGGAGGCATTTCCGGGTTACTATGTCTCCTACCCCGAAGAATACCGCAACCCGAAGGACTCGATCGACTACGGTTTCTACCTCGATTGTGTCTCTCCGGCGCAGATAGCCGAATACAACCGCTCGTGGGAGGAGGATTCCCTGATCCTGCCCGACCCGCTCGACCACGACGGAATGTACATTATCGATATAGACAAGTGCCCGTCTGTCCTCTATCTGTTCAACCGTGCTCCGGTCGATCTCAACGGTGAATATTGCGACTGACAGCGGCAGCATTTTCGGGTATGCAATTCATCCAGTCTTTTTTCCAGCCTCGCTTTCAAGACCCACGGCTCAGCTCCCGAAAGCCTTCCCGCGCGTAACCAGCTTTCCTTTTACCCGCTCCACCTCGATCCGCCCGGCGGGCGTTTCGAGCCGGTAGGCGAAATCGGCCCCAAAACCCGCGGCCGGCTCGCAGGAGGCCTTTGTCCAGCCGGGAGCCTGCGGTTTCAAACCTATCAGCCCCTCCA
The DNA here is from genome assembly GCA_021372515.1 of bacterium. Lineage (NCBI taxonomy): Bacteria > bacterium. Next base: position 5,116 of record JAJFUG010000156.1, on the reverse strand, counting down.
CGATCAGCGAGTTCACCGCCGCGCCCCAGCCGTGGGCCGTGTTCTCCGCCTCCACCGGCGCCCGCTCGCCCCAGGTGGGCTGCCCGCTGCGGACAAAATCGCCGTAGAGCTGGTCCAGCTTGTTCCGCACCGGCGCGTAGCGCCCGGCTGCCAGCAGCGGGCTGAGCAGGATATCGCAGTAGCCCAGGCCAAGACGGTTCTCGGGGCCGGAGGGGAGAGCGAGCAGAGCGCAGGCGTGCTCCAGGGCCTGGGCCCGCTGCGCCTCTGTCCCGCAGCCGGTTACGATGCAGAGCACGTTGCCGTGCAGGTTGGCCCGGGGGATCGGACCTTTGGGATTGACGCTGTTCGGCTTGGAGGGCGGGAGGCGCAGGGGCTGTCGCGGCTCTATCCGCGACAGGAACGCCCGCTCCTCCGGGCTGAAAAAGCGTCCGAGCGCCGGGCGCAGGCGCGCCCCGATCCGTCCGGCCAGGGCCGCCAGCGGCTCCGAGCCCAGGGCCTGCGCGATCCGGCCGGCGTACTGGGCGGCGCGCAGCAGGAGCGCGTTCACCGGCAGGGAGTAAGGGCGCTTGTCCAGCACGGCCCAGTCCACATAGTGCCAGGAGTAGCCGGGCGGAACATACAGGTCCTCCGCGGTCAGGCCGTGCTCGCAGAGGCCCAGGAACCGCGCGAGCGGCGCCTCCACCTCCCGCAGAAGCGAGATGTCGCCGCCGGCCAGGTAGTACTCCCAGCAGGAGACCACCCAATGCATGCTCTGATCCATCAGGGGCGAGGGGCAATCCGTGGGGACCACCGCCGCCGGGTTGCCCTGGCTGTCCACCCCCAGGGCGATGAGGCTCAGGCAGTTGCGCCACATCCTTAGCTCGGCGAAACTGTAGAACGCCGCCTTGGCCGTGGCGGCGGCATCCATTGTCCAGAGAAGGTTCTCGCGCGAGCAGGTGTCGACATAGGCGTCATCCGTGGAGGAGCGGATATTGTTCAGCGAGGTGTCCCAGAGCGCCTGGATGAAACTGTCCTTCACCTCCAGGGAGGCCCTCTCCGCGAACGGGTAGTCCAGGGCGAGGAGCCGGGGCCGGAACTCGCAGCTCCCCGCGCCGGTCACTTTCACGCTCACGTAGCGCAGGCCCCGTCCCCGGTGCGCCTGCCACACACACCCGCCCCCGGACAGGCTGAGTGTGTCGAGGAAACTCCCCCCGAACCCGTCGAACCCGCTCGGACGGCCCTCGAACCTGATATCGTAGTACAGCTCCAGACGCAGGGGGCCGCTGCCCTGGCGCACCTCCAGGCCAGGACGAACCAGGCGCGTGCGGCCCACATCGAAAGTGAACACGCTGCCGGGCGTGGCCTCGATCCAGTCCGTGGCCGGGCGGCTCTCTATCTTCCCGGTCAATTTCTCGGCGTTGAAAGAGGCGGCCAGGGAGGCGGTGTCCTCGCGCCTCTCCGGGCTGCCGTGGCCGCTCCAGACAAGGGCCGGGACAAGCGCGTTCTCCAGCAGGTCGGGAATGGGCTTTCTCCTGAGGCCGGTCCAGGGGGGAAGCCCGGCCGAGCCTAAGTAGAGCGCCTCGGTCCAGCCCTCGGACGGTGGCGCGGTCCGCCAGTCCGGCGCCTCCCGGTCGGAGTCGAAATGCTCCTGGAACCCGGTGGGCAGCGAGATAAGGCTGTGGTGGAAACGGACCCAGTCCGCCATGCGGCACAACCAAGTATCATCAGTGTCCAGCAGGAATTTCCCGCCGCCGTCCAGGGCGATGTCCCCCTGCACGAGCAGGCCCATGCGGGTGAAAGGGTTGAGGAAATTCACCCCGGTGCAGGGAAAGAGCAGCACGGCCAGGCTGTTCCGGCCGGGTTTCAGAAACGGCAGCAGGTCGACCTCGTCGTAGTATTTCTCGCGTGGCCAGGAGCGCGCCGGGCCGGAGCTGGCAAAAGCGCCGTTGCAGTAGAGCACGTAAACATCCGCCGCGGTGACAATCACTTTGCCCGTGGTGGGGCGGCCCTCCAGGGTGATTTCCTTGCGGAACGCCACCGGGTTGTCTAACAGGGGAAACGAATCGATATGCCAGTCCGTGTGGGCGATCCAGCCGCCGCGGCAGGGGTCGACACCGCCGTAGTCCGGCTCCGGGAGAGTAAAATCTCCGGGGACGGCCGCATCGACTGTCCCGGCCCGGCCCAGGCCCAGCGCCCCCAGGCCGGCCAGCCCTGCGCCGGAGCGGCGGAAGAAACTCTTACGGCTGATGTCACTCATCGTGAGGTCCTTGGCTGAAAGGTTCGGGCGCGCGAGGGCGAGGTGAGTTATGGAGAGGAAAATACACTCTCACGGCGCGCGGGGCAATTCCCGGGGCGGCCCCCGCTTACCTCCGGCGCAAGGGACTGGCCGGACGCCGGGGAAATGAGTATAATCGGCGGCAATGAACATGGGCGGAAAGGTAGTAATTTCCAGTCTGGTTTATGCAAATCCGTCTTACGGGCGAACACAAGGTTCGCCCCTACGACACCGCCTGGATTTCCAGGAGGTTAAACCTGCTTGCGGCTGTCAGGCCGCCGCAGTTAAGCCTTTGGGGGCCGCACCTGTCTGAGCCTCCTACCATGGCAGCGTGTAATCGAGAGTGAAACGGTAAGGGTTGGAATTGCCGCACTCTCCGGCGGCGTTTCGCGGCAGCGCCGCCGCTGCATCGCGGTGGCGGAGAAAATCCTCGGGCACACCACAGCCAGAAGAGGAATCTTGGTCCGGACGAGTTTGCGGCCCCCGCTGGCTTTTCTGCTTTGGCCGAAACCAAAGCAGATATGGTCTTTATGCTTCTCGTTCCAAGTTCTTAACTGAACATCCATGGGAGACAGGAGCTTGATCCATCGAACTAAGTGGAGACTACGGATGGCAAAGTCGAGCCTGGGAGAAATGCGGCATATATCCATTATCGCCGCGCTGGCTCTGCTGTCCGCGCTCTGCGGCTGCGGCGGCCCGAAAGACATCGAATCGGCGGCGCAGCCCGTCCGTATCGACCGCAGGGCCCTGGTGGGGCGTAACAGCCCGACTCTTTCCGGGCTCGACTCGCTCGCCCCGCTGCAACTGGGTAATGGCAATTTCGCGTTCACGGTGGACATAACCGGCCTGCAAAGTTTCCCGGAAGCTTACCGCCACGGCGTCCCCCTGGGCACACAGTCCAACTGGGGCTGGCACACCTGGCCCAACCCCAAGGGCTACTCGGTGGAGACTTTCCCTCTGACTCAATACGAATCCGGGGGCCGCTCTGTGGGCTACCTGGACATGAACGTGCCGGGACGGGAGCAGGAGGTGCGCTGGCTGCGCACCAACCCGCACCGTCTGCAACTGGGAATGCTGGGGTTCAGCCTGACGAAGTCGGATGGCAGCCCGGCCGGGCCGGAGGATATTGACCGCATCGAGCAGCGCCTCGACCTCTGGAGCGGCGTGCTGACCAGCCGTTTCAGCCTGGAGGGGGTCGAGTCCGTGGTCGAAACAGTCTGCCACCCGGATAGAGACATCCTGGCCGTGCGGGTGCGCTCCGGCCTTGTCCCGCTGGGACGGCTCAAAATACAGCTCCATTTCCCCTACGGCGACACAACCGAGTTCGGCTGGGGGGGACGCTGGGACATGCCGGGCAGTCACCGCACAGAACTGACACGAGTATCGGACACTCAGGCCCGTTTCGTGCGCAGCCTGGACCGGGAGAGCTACGCTGTGGAGGCCGCCTGGTCCGGCGCGGGGAAGCTCGATTGCGCCGAACCACATCTCTATCTCCTGACACCCGTGGGGCCGGACAGCGCGTTCGAGCTGGTCTGCTCTTTCGCCCCGGACACGCTGCCCGGACCGGAGCCGCTGCCGGGAGTAAGCGTGACTCTGGAAGCCTCCAGAACCAATTGGCAAAATTTCTGGTCCACGGGCGGAGTGGTGGAGCTGGCGGGAAGCCGTGACCCGCGGGCCGCGGAGCTGGAGCGCCGGATCGTGCTCTCGCAGTACTTGACCGCGATCCAGTGCTCAGGGTCGCTGCCGCCGCAGGAAACCGGGCTGGTCTACAACAGTTGGGCCGGGAAATTCCACCTGGAGATGCACTGGTGGCACGCGGCGCATTTTGCGCTGTGGGGGCGGAGCGAGCTTCTTGAGCGCAGCCTTCCGTTCTATGGACGAATCCTGGACCAGGCCCGGCGCACCGCCGCGGGCCAGGGCTATGACGGTGCGCGCTGGCCCAAGTGTGTCGACCCGCAGGGAGTGCAGATGCCCTGCTTCATCGAGCCGTTTCTGGTCTGGCAGCAGCCGCACCCGATCTACTACGCCGAGCTCTGCTACCGGGCCCATCCCGACAGCCTGACCCTGGCCCGCTACAGGGATATTGTCTTCGCCACGGCGGAATTCATGGCCTCCTTCGCCCGGGCCGACAGCAGCGGGCGCTACGTGCTGGGCCCGCCGATCGCTCCGGGGCAGGAGGTTTTCGACTGCCGCAGCACGTTCAACCCCACTTTCGAGCTGGCCTACTGGCGTTTCGGCCTGGGCACGGCCCAGCTCTGGCGCGAGCGCCTGGGCCTGGGGCGCGACCCCGGCTGGGACACCGTGCTGGAGCGGCTCTCCGCCCTGCCGGTGCAGGACAGCCTCTATACCGCGGCCGAGAGCGCCACGGACACTTTCTCGCGGCCCGAGTTCATGACCGACCACCCGTTGATGCTGGGTGCGCTCGGGTTCCTGCCCGAAACCCCGGCCGTGGACCGCGAAACCATGCGGCGGACCCTGAAGAAGGTCCTCCAGGTCTGGGACTGGCCCGGCACCTGGGGCTGGGACTACCCGCTCATGGCCATGACCGCCGCGCGCCTGGGCGAGCGCAGCCTGGCCGTGGAGGCCCTGATGCTGGACACGCCCAAGAACCGCTATCTGCCCAACGGGCACTGCTACCAGACTGACAGACTGCCGCTCTACCTTCCGGCCAACGGCGGCCTGCTGAACGCGGTGGCGCTTATGTGCGCCGGGTGGGACGGCGCGCCGCAGGACAGCGGCACGACCGCCGGGTTCCCCACGGATGGGAGCTGGAACGTGCGCTGGGAGGGTCTGAGCCCGCTGCCCTGAGCGGCCCGGCGCAAACTCAGTCCGCTTTGGGCGCGAAACCCTTCCCGTTGTTGA
>JAJFUG010000155.1 GCA_021372515.1 bacterium | reverse complement strand
ATCCGGCGGACCTGGTTTTCGAAGATCGCGTTATCGAGCACGTTCTCCAGCGCGATCAGGTAGAGCACTCTGGGCATCAGTCGCCTTTTCCACCGGTCGGCGGAGTTTTGTACCATGCTGAGCTTTCAGGTGATATGCATGGCCCGGAAAATTATTCCTGCTTTCGTTTCGGCGAAAGCAGCAAAGCCAGGCGGCGAACTCGTCCAAACTTCGTCGCCACTTCCGGCTATGGTGTGCCCGAAGCAGCGATTCCGCTGCCTTGTTGCGGGGCGGCGCTGCCGCGAATCGCCGCCACACCACGGGACGTTTTCGACCACTTACGTTTCACGCTCCGCTGCACGCTGCCCGTGCTGCAGGCTCAGACATGCGCGGCCCCCAAAGACAAACACGGCGGCCTGACGGCCGCAGAGGGGCGGAGTTTGCCGGGGAGTCAATATTTGCCGACGTTTTCCCCGTCCGCCCGCACCGTGAGTCCCTGGCGTGAGTAGGCCCGCCCGCAGGCGCTGCAGGCGCAGGTCTCGCTCTCATCCTTTCCCAGGCCCAGGGGCAGACGTACGCCGCAGACACACATCCAGCCCTGGAGCCGGGCCGGCACCCCGAACACCAGCGCAAAGTCCGGCACGTCCCGAGTGACCAGCGAGGCCGCCCCGACAAAGGCGTGACGGCCCACCGTGTTGCCGCAGACCACCGTAGCGTTGGCTCCGATAGTCGCCCCCTCGCGCACCCGGGTGGTCATGTACTCATCCTTGCGCGGGGTGTGGCTGCGCGGGTTGATCACGTTGGTGAACACCATGCTCGGGCCGCAGAAAACGTAGTCCTCCAGGATCACCCGGTCGTAGACCGAGACGTTGTTCTGGATGCGCACCCCGTTGCCCACCACCGCGGTGGAGTGCACCACCACGTTCTGGCCCAGGTTGCACTTCTCGCCGATCCGGGCCCCCGGCATCACGTGGCAGAAATGCCAGATTTTCGTGCCCGCGCCGATCACCGCCCCGTCATCGACATAGGCGCTCTCATGGGCGAAATAGGGCTTGCCCTGACTGTCCGCCTGGCTCATTGGTCCGCTCCTGAAAGTTGAGGGCGCGCTTGCGCGCCGCCGGTTTCTACAGTCTGGCCCCGGTATCCACCAACCGCTCGGCGGGCGGCGCGGTCAAACGGTCGCGGCGGCGCTCCAGCTCGTCCAGGATTCTCTCGGCCACGCGGCCGTCCCAGAACTCCAGCTCGCCGCCGGCTTTCCAGCCGCCGTCCAGTATCCGCCGCGCCTGCTCGTACAGCCTGTCGCCATCGTGCCCGATCAGAAGGTTGGTGCCGAATTCCACGGTCTCGGGCCGCTCGGTGTTCTCGCGCAGGGTCAGGCAGGGGATTTTAAGGTAAGTGGTCTCCTCCTGGATGCCGCCCGAATCCGAGATCACCAGCCGGGATGAGCGCATCAGGCTGAGGAAATCCAGGTAGCCCTGCGGCTCGGCCAGGGTCACGCCCGGCTCGCGCTCCAGGCGCTCGAACAGGCCGAACGCGGCCAGGGTGCCACGGGTGCGCGGGTGTACCGGGAACACCACGGGCAGCTCGCGGGAGATGCGGCAGAGCGTGTCGATGATCCCGCCCAGCTTGGCCGCGTCATCCACGTTGCCCGGACGGTGCAGGGTGACCAGGGCGTAGCCGCCGCGCTTCAGGCCCAGGCGTTCCGGGGTGTCGCGGCCCTCGGCCCGGTCCAGGAAATGGATCAGGGTGTCGATCATGATGTTGCCCACCAGGCAGATACGCTCCGGCGGCACGCCCTCGGCCAGAAGGTTGCGGTCGGCCAGACGGCTGGTGGTGAACAGGACCTCGCTCAGGCAGTCGGTGACCATGCGGTTGATTTCCTCGGGCATGCGGCGGTCACGGCTGCGCAGCCCGGCCTCCACGTGGGCCGTGGGCACGTGCAGCTTGGAGGCCACCAGGGCCGCGGCCAGGGTGGAGTTGACATCCCCCACAACCAGCACCAGGTCGGCCGGGTCCTCGACCAGCACCTTTTCCAGGGCGACCATGATCCGGGCGGTCTGCTCGGCGTGGCTGCCGCTTCCCACCCCCAGGTGGATGTCCGGCTCGCGGATACCCAACTCCTGGAAGAACACCTCGTTCATGTTTTTGTCATAGTGCTGGCCGGTATGGACCAGACGGAACTCGAAGCTGTCGGGACGGCGCCCGGCGGCCCAGAGCAGAGGGGCTATTTTCATGAAATTGGGCCGTGCGCCCACCACCGCCACAACCTTAAGCCTCTGCATCGACTGCACTCTCCTGTTCGTGAATGCGCCCGTGCGCCGGGGAGTGCCCCAGCACGCGGCGATAGACCGTCTCGATCCGTCCGGCGACCGGGCCGTACTCGCAGGCGGCCGCCGACCGGCTGATATAATCTCTGTCCCAGGTCTGAGCCAGGGCCGCCTTGAGCGCCGCAGCCAGGGCCCGCGGGTCGCGAAGCGGGCAGAGGCGGCCCAGACGGCTGTCGTGCAGCAGCTCGTTTATCCCGCCGATGTCGGTCCCCACGACCGGGGCGCCGCAGGCCAGGGCCTCGGTTACTACACAAGGCCAACCCTCGCGCCAGCTCGGCAGGCAGAAAAGGTCGCAGGCGCGCAGCATGGCGGCCACCCGCTCGGGCGGCACCAGGCCGCAGAACTCGACTTTATCCGCCAGGCCCAGGCTGCCGAGCCGCGCCTTGAGCGAGTCGCCGTAGGCGGTGGGCCGTCCCGCGGCCACGCAGCGGAAACCCTCCGGCAGAGCGCCCGAGCTCTTCAGAATGCCCAGGGCCTCCACCAGGTCGCCGATCCCCTTGGTCTCGAAAATGTTGCCCACGTAGAGCAGCACTGTGCTGTCCTGCTCCCAGCCCAGGGCCTGCCGCTCCGCGGCGCGGTTGCCGGGATGGAATAGTGCGCTGTCATAGCCGTTGGGGATCCAGTGAATCCGTTCCTGCGGCACGCCCAGGGATTCCACCCGGGCGGCCAGGTCGCGGCTCACGCAGATCACGGCGTCCGCCCCGCGCAACACCCTCACGGTGGCCGCGGCGATACGCTCATTCGCGCGGCGTTCGGCGCTTTCGAACAGCCAGTTCACATCCGTGCCGTAGACAGTGACCACCAGCGGAAGGCCGTACTTTCTTTTTAGCGCCAAGCCGGTCAGGCCCAGGTCGTAGACACTGTGGCAGTGGACCAGGTCGAATTCCCGGGGCCGCAGCGCGCGGCGCAGGGCCAGGCTCTTTAAGCTCGGGTACAGGCGCGGGACAAACGGGTAGCGCAGCGTGCGCACCCGGATCGAATCGACCTCGCCCCGGCGCGGCGCCGGGAAATGCAGGGTCAGGCCGAGCAGACTGTAGAGGCCGGCCACCGCGCGGCTGCAGAACGGCACGAACAGCGGGTGCAGCAGGTTGTGCCGGACCGCCAGACGTTTCATCGCATTGAAGACGAAGCTGTTTTTCTGCCAGAAAAACGAGTCCGGGTCCGCCGGGTTGGGCAGGGAGTCGACCAGCAGCAGCACGTTGAGCCTATCGGTCATCCGTCTGTCTCCCCAGATGGTGCGCACCAGCCTATCCCGGGCCGCCCGAAAGCGCCCGGCTGCAATATATAACCATTTTCCGCTAAATAACAGAACTGTCCGGGGAAATCTTGTTTTTCGCGTACGCCGTGCCCCAACAAACATTTTTGTTCTCTGGGTTACGGCCAAGAGAACCAGAAGCCATTCGGGGCCGCGAACTCGTCCCAACCGCGACGCCATTTCAACCTTAAGTGTCTACGGAGTGATGATTCCGCTCCCGTGTTCAGGGCGGCGCTGCAGCGCAATCGCCGCCGGACCGCTGAGTTATTGCCGGGCCGGGCCTTTTCCCACGCCTTTACGCGCTGCCAATGCTGCAGGCTCAGACATGCGCGGCCCCTGAAGACAACTGCGGCGGTCTGCGGCCGCTGTGGGAAGGGACTCCCGAGGATATAGCCCAGGGTTTAGCGGTGGCCGTCCCGCCTCCCCCTTTGAAAAAGGGGGATTGAGGGGGATTTAATCTTATGAATCGGGCACGGCAGGCCGTGCTCCTTCCTCAGCCCCGGCCTGTAAGGGGAATCCTCAGGCTCACATGCCGCCCCCGCTCATTCGAAACTGAAAGTCCGCCAGGGCCCGGCCAGCTCCGGGCGCCCCTTGGGCGCCACCCGGAAAGTCCAGGGGTTGTACAGCGGAAAGGCGCGCCAGAACAGACGGTTGAAGGGGCCGAAAGTCTGGCCCGCGCCGCGCACCGGGAAACTGCCCTCCAGGTGGTACTTGCCCAGGCCGACCTTGTATTCGAGCACGTAGTCCGCCGCCGCGGGGCCGCTCCAGCGCACAGGCACCGCGCCCTGGTGCAGGTCCCAGTTTACGACCTGCCCCTCGGCCGGGAACGCCACCACCGGCGCGGCCTGGCCGATGAACGGGTCGACGCCGGAATCGCCCGCGCTGTCCGGGGTGGCCAGGACCGACTCGCGCAGACGGGCGCTTTCCAGGATGTGCGCGCTCAAAAGGCCCTGCAGGCGAAGTAATTCCTCCGGCTGCGCGCCGGCCAAGTCCTTGTGCTCGCCCGGGTCGGCGCGCAGGTCGAACAACTCGTAACGCGGGGCCGCGCCGGGCGAGGTGCGCTGGATCAGTTTCCAGTTGTCGCTCAGCACCGCGCGCAGCCAGTCCGGCTGGGTCGAGTCCGGGCACTGGTAGCCGCAGACACTGCATTCGCAGAACACGGCTGTCCGGGTGGGGGTGGTCCCGCCTTTCAACAGGCTGAGGAACGAGACCCCCTGCTGCGGCATGGCCGGGGCCAGGCCCGCGAGCTCGAACAGGGTCGGCATCAGGTCCACCCCCTGCACCGGCGCGCTCACCCGCGTGCCCTGCGGGATATGCCCGGGCCAGCTAACGATGAGCGGGATACGGATCAGCTCCTCGTACAGGGTGCCGTCCAGGCTGGTCGAGGCGTGCCCGATCCAGCCGTGGTCGAACTGCTCCTCGCCGTGGTCTGCCGAGACTATCACGATCGTGTTTTTCCGCAGGCCCAGGCTGTCCAGGGCGCGGAACACCGCCGCCAGCTCCTCGTCCTGGGCCGCCACCTCGCCGTCGTACAGGCCGTGGATTATCTCGCGGTCGCGGTCGCTGAAACGGTACTCGCCCCGGCGCATCAGCACATTGGCCCGCACCGCCTCCACCGCGCGGTCGCCCTTTTTAAGGCCGGGAAGGTAGCGGCGCAGGTACTTGTCCGGCGGGCTGTAGGGCAGGTGCGGCCCATGGTAGTGGTACCAGGCGAAGAATGTGGTGTCCTGCTCCAAGGCCAGGAACTGGGCCAGGTCGCGGCAGTCGTAAGGGGTGAACCCCAGGTGGGTGTAGTTGGGCATGGGGAACAGGTAGTTGATCTCGGGGACCAGGTAGCCCGCCGCGCGCAGGCGCTCCAGGGTGGTGACAAGCTGCTCCGGCACGCTCAGTCCGCGGCGCTCCACCCCGTGCACCGAGGGGTAGAGGCCGGTGAGCATACTGACCAGCGAGGGGTTGGTCCAGGAGGCGCTGGAGTAGGCCCGCTCGAATGTCACCCCGTGCGCGGCCAGCGAGTCGATCACCGGGGTGTGCGCCCGCTTGTAGCCATAGCAGCCCAGGCGGTCGGGGCGGAAACTGTCCACCGTGATCAGCACGATATTGGGCCGTCCGGGCAGGGGCGCGGCCTGTGCTCCCGCGGCGAAGAGGAAAGCCGCGGCGGCCGCGAGCACGTATCTCAGGGCGTTCGGTCTCAAGGCGTCCTCCCCGGGTCGCCGACAGGTGCGGCGCTGCTGTCGATCCGGGCCAGGAACCCTCGCACCCCGGGCGCTTCCGGGGCCTCGGGCTCCAGCTCCAGCCAGCGCCTGAAATACCGGGCCGCTGTGGTCTTGTCTTTTAGCTCGTAGGCCAGCCGCCCGGCCCCGTACCAGCCGCGGGCGAAACCCGGCTGAAGCTCGGTCAGGCGCTCGGTGGCGGCCAGGGCGGCGCGCTTGTCCCCGGCGTCGAACAGAAGCTGGGCCAGTGCGGGCAGCGGATTGGGGTCGGCGGGATACAGACGGGCCCAGTCCTGGAGCTCTTTCAGCTCGAAATCCTTGCGCCCGGCTTTCTCGCCGGCCAGGGCCGCGTTCTGGAAATACTGGGCCTGGATGGTCTTGTCCGGCAGAGCCTTGAAAAGGCCCGCGGCCAGGGCGGTTGGAAGGATTACAGCCGCAGCCAGGGCCCAACGCCGCTCACGAAGAGAGCGGACAAATCCATCCAGCGCCGCGCCGGTGAACAGGATTGTCACCGGCCAGAGCGGCAGGCGGAAACGGCTGGTCACGAAAAAGGCCACCAGCGCAGCCCCGTACAGCAGCGCATAGCCGTAGAGCGGCAACAGCTCCCGCCAGCGGCGGCGGGTGAGCCACACCCCGGCCAGGCCGAAAGCCAGGAAAAAGCCCCAGGACAGAACGGGCACGTGCAGCCAGCGGCTGTAGCGGCTGAAATGGTAGAAATTCATGTTGTTCGGCTCTTCGTAGTCTGAGGCGAGCTTGACCAGCTTTTTCGCCTCCAGGCGCAGGAACGCAGCCGAAAACGGCGGAGCCAGGCCCAGCTCCGGTTCGCAGTAGCCGCCGCGGGAGTCGAGGCTGTTGCCGATGCGCCAGTTGGCGGCGAACCCGGACTCGACCAGGGTCCAGCTCCCCCCGGCAATGCGGTTGTGCAGCGTGGCCGGGCAGACAGTCAGGAGAGTGACCGCGCACATGAGCACGGCCGGGGCCAGGCGGTTCCTGCCGGAGGCTCTGCCACTGCGCCACCAGACCCAGAACGCCGCCAGCGGCAGCAGGACCAGGGCGTTCGAGCGGGCCAGGGCGCCGAGGCCCAGCCAGAACCCGGCCAGGCTGGATGAGCGTAGCGGGCGCTCCGGGTTGAACGCCAGCAGCGCGCGCAGGAACAGCAGGTTCAGCAGGGTCACGAGCGTGGCCCGCAGAAGGAAACCCTCGTAGTACGGGAAAATCGGGGTCAGCGCCATCAGGGCCGCGGCCCAGAGCCCGGCGCTCCGGCCGAAAAGCCGCCGCCCCAGGTCGTAGACCAGCGCCACGGACAGGCTGCCCGCGAGCGCCTGGAACAGGGCCACGGCCAGCGGGCTGGGGCCGCAGGCTTTGTAGACCAGGGCCAGAAGGTAGGGATAGAGGGGGGCCTGGTAGAACGCCTTGTGATCGGTGAGCTGCCCCCCGGCGATCCGCACGGCCCAGTCATGGAACACGGTCATGTCGTAGCCGGGCAGGGAGGGCCCGAACAGGGGGTTGCCCCGGATGGACAGAATGTAGGCGACCCGGAAAGCCAGCGCCGCGGCAACGATTGCCGCGAGCGGCAGGTGTGGGGCAAATTTCTCCCACAGCCCGCGACGTTCGGGTGTGATGATCTCAGAAGCCATTGATTCGCAAGCCGTTGGAAGTGATCACCTGTCCGGCCGCTGCGGCCGGTCTGTCTCCTGCCCCCCGGGATGCACTTAGCATGCCAGGACAATGCCCGCTGCCCGGTTCCGCACGGAAGGGACCGGAGACAGCCGGAAATATTTCCTTATCCGGCCAGCCATGTCTTTACAATCGGATTTCCAGGAAAGATAATAATAAAGCGGTTCGATGAGAATATGCCTCTGGATGCTGTCTTCCCCGAGGGAGAGCTTTCGGGAAGCGGCGCTTGCGGTAACCTATTTCCCGGAGGGGATATGTCACAATCCGAAACAGCAGTCTGCGGCTGGCGTTACGACACGGGTCTGTTGATCCTGCGCCTGGGTATCGGGATATCGATGATGTTGCACGGCTGGCCCAAGCTCATGGGTGGCGCCGAACTATGGGGCCACCTGGGGCAGGCGATGGGCAACCTGGGGATCACTTTCCTGCCGGTGTACTGGGGGTTCGCCGCCGCCTGCGCCGAGTTTTTCGGGGGGCTGTTCCTGGCTCTCGGCCTGGCGTTCCGTATCGCCGCGGCGGTGCTGGTGTTCCAGATGATCGTGGCCTCGACATTCCATCTGGCTGGCGGGGACGGGTTCCAGGTGGCCTCGCACGCGATCGAGCTGCTGGTGGTGTTTTTCAGCCTGATTTTCATCGGACCGGGGCGCTGCAGCCTGGACGGCTTTTTCTGCCGGCGCAGACGCAGCGGCGCTTCAACGGGGGAGCCACCCGCAGCGCAGTGAGATTGTTGCAGACGGAGGAGACCCGCAGGGCGGGCGGACATGGCTGCCCTGCGGTGGGGGATTCTGTCAGATCGCGGCTACGCCCGGGATTTCATCCGCGGACAGTTTCTGCACCGCATGGGTCAGCGAGGTGTAGACCGGGATCTTTTCATGGCTTTCGGGACGTACTTTCTGCGCGTAGCCGTTGCGGGCGGCGATAATCTCACCCAGCATCCCCAGCAGCATCCCCAGCATCAGACCCTCGCTCACCCCGCCCATGGTATTGTTGTAAATCCAGGCCAGCATGGCCGCGGTCACTAAAATGACCGGGAAAGCTATCGCCGCGTTACGCATGGCTTTGCGCAGGCGGAGCCAGCCGGCCAGGGAGTTCAGGTAGCGCTCGACCAGAAGGGCCGCGGCGATTTTCGGGTCCTCGCTCGAGAAAAAGGCCGACAGGCAGGCCGTGAGATATTTTTCGCGTTCCCGGTTCGAAAGCAACTGGACCACCAGTATGTGCTCGACCGTTTCCTCCTGCAGGACCCGCAGCACAAGATAGTTCTCGCGCAGCAGATAGCAGGCCGCCTCGCTGGGAAGGCCGCTGCAACCGAACAGGGCCTCGCGTTGCAGGACTTTGGCCCCGCCCGGCCGGGTGCGGCACATGTTGAGCAGGGAGTGGTTGATTTTCATGACCGCCAGGCCCGGGTCTTTCTCGGTGGGGACAAAGAATTCGAGAGTGTTCTGCGCGGCCAGCTCGCGCGCGCCCTCGATCCAGTTCGCATCCAGCCAGTTGTTGAAAGCGGTGAAGCCGCTGCGCTCGATGGTCTCGGCCTCACGCTCCATGTGCAGGTCGAGCATGTTCTTTTTCAAGTAGTTGTAATCTATGGTCGGGCTGTTGAGCGTGGTGTACAGACGGTCGCGCAGCTCCATGGCCTCCTGGCGCATTTTCTTTTCCAGGAAAGTGTCCGTTTTCATCCCGGTGACCGACTTGGAGCGTCGAATGTTGTCGAAAACGTAGTTGTCCAGAATCTGGTTTTCATCCAGAAGCTTGGGCAGTTTCACTTTCTCCAGGATCTCGGGGATCGGGAGGTCTTTGCTCTTGATGTTTTTCAGCTCGCGGTAGCGCTCGTTCAGCATGACAGTCAGGCCGGCGTTCCAGGCCCAGTCGCGCAGCCGGGTCAATTCCCATTCCTGGACCCGCGCCCGGACCTTGTTGTTCTCCTTGACCCCGAAAGGACGGGTGGCGAAAAGAAGGAAAAGCTCCATCAGCTGGCAGTCCTCCAGCGCAACGCCGCCAGACAGATCTGGCAGGCCCTCACGCAAGCTGTCCGGAGCGAACAGCTTGCGCAGCAGGTAAAACTTGTAGCTTTTAACCGGATCCTCCGCCTCGAAACTCCGGGCGCCCCATTCCTCCAGGCGCTTGAGCACCGGCTTGAGCTCCTCCGGGTGCGACCGCGCGACCTCCATCAGGCCCTCGAAGTCGTATTCGCGGACCCGGGCGAACACCTCGCCGAAATACTCAAGCTCCTGCTCCCCCTGCAGAAAGGCGAGGCCGCGCTTTTTGGCCTGTTCCAAAATCAACGCTTTAGTCAACATTTCCCGGCCGCTGAGCTCTTGGTGAAAGCGAATTGTCCGACAATATAAATAGATACTCCAGGCCACCAGGCCCGGACGGGTTGATCCGTTCGGTGATATGTCTCGGTCCGGACAGGATGATAGCAACATGCGTGCCCGGGTTTTACAGCGCGTTAACTGCTTTCAGGGCAGGACCAACCCGTTTTTTATCCCAAAAGCGTTGAGCGTTTTACTGGCTGAGATCGTGCAGTGACGGGCAGATTCGGACGCCGGATTTGTGTGCGCGGCAAGACTCGCCTTGCAATGAGAAAGACAATCAATCAAATTACGGATCGGCCCATTTTCTCTTTGCCAACGCTTGACTTGGAGTGTTTATTACTCCTACAATATTAACATATCAATTATTTTGTGCATGTCTTAACGCTCGCTCAATCCGTTGGCCACGGGAGGTCTGTCGATGACAGCGAACACCGGCTCCACGGCGGAGGAATCCGCCAAGACTATCGATGTACTGCTCGAGGAGGGGCGGGTGTTCGACCCGCCGGCGGCTTTCGCGGCCCAGGCCAATGTCAACGACCCGTCGGTCTACGAGCGCGCCCGCCGCGACCCGGAAGCGTTCTGGGAGGAGTTCGCCCGTCAGCTCCACTGGTACCGCAAGTGGGAGAAAGTCCTGGACTGGCAGCCGCCCGATGCCCGCTGGTTCGTGGGCGGCCAGACCAATGTCTCCTTCAACTGCGTCGACCGTCACGTGCGCGGCGGCCTGCGCAACAAGGCGGCCCTGATCTGGGAGGGCGAGCCGGGCGAAAAGCGCACCCTCACCTACTGGGACCTCTACCGTCAGGTGAACAAGTTCGCCTCCGTGCTCAAGAAACTGGGAGTGAAAAAGGGCGACCGGGTGGCGGTCTACCTTCCGATGATCCCCGAGATGGTGATCTCGCTGTTGGCCTGCGCCCGGATCGGGGCCGTGCACTCGGTGGTGTTCGCCGGGTTCAGCCCCGAGGCGTTGCGCGACCGGATCAACGACGCCAAGGCCAAGGTGCTGATCACGGCAGACGGCGGCTACCGCCGCGGCTCGATCATCCCGCTCAAGCATGACGCCGATTACGCCCTGATGGATACACCCTCCATCGAGCACGTGATAATTGTCCAGCGCGATAAGTTCCCCCTGCGGGTCAAGGAGGGCCGCGACCACTGGTACCACCGTCTGATGCAGGAGGCCGAGGGGTTCTGCGAGCCCGAGCGCATGGACTCGGAGGACCTGCTCTACATCCTCTACACCTCCGGCACCACCGGCAAGCCCAAGGGGATCATGCACACCACCGGCGGCTACATGGTCGGCACCTACGCCACCACGAAGTGGGTCTTCGACCTGAAGCCCGAGGACGTGTTCTGGTGCACGGCGGATGTGGGCTGGGTCACCGGGCACAGCTACCTGGTCTACGGCCCCCTGTCCAACGGAGCGACTATCGTGATGTACGAGGGCGCCCCGGACTGGCCCGACCGCGACCGTTTCTGGCAGATCATCGAGGACTACGGCGTGACCGTGTTCTACACCGCGCCCACCGCGATCCGGGCTTTCATGCGCTGGGGCGAGGCCGAGCCCGCCCGTCACGACCTGTCCACGTTGCGCCTTCTGGGCTCGGTGGGCGAGCCGATCAACCCCGAGGCCTGGATGTGGTACCACCGCAATATCGGCCGCGAGCGCTGCCCGATAGTCGACACCTGGTGGCAGACCGAGACCGGCTCGATCATGATCGCCCCGCTGCCGGGCATCACCCGGACCAAGCCCGGCTCGGCCACCCTGCCCCTGCCCGGGGTCGAGGCCGCGATCCTGACCGAAAAGGGCGAACGGATCGAGGAGGGCGGTGGACTGCTCGCCCTCACCCGTCCCTGGCCCTCGATGCTGCGCGGCATCTACGGTGACCCGGAGCGGTACAAGGCGCAGTACTGGTCCAAGTGGCCGGGGTTGTATTTCACCGGGGACGGGGCCAAGCGGGACGCGGACGGTTATTTCTGGGTCCTGGGGCGGGTGGATGACGTGATGAACGTGGCTGGCCACCGCGTGAGCACCATGGAGGTCGAGAGCGCGTTCGTGGACCACCCGGACGTGGTCGAGTGCGCCGCGGTGGGGATAGATCACGAGCTGAAAGGTCAGGCCATCGCCGCCTTTGTCACCCTGCGCGAGAGCGTGCAGCCGGACGCCGGACTGCAGAACCGGCTCAAGGACCACGTGGTGCGCAAGATCGGCGCAATCGCCCGGCCCGACAAGATCATTTTCTCGGCCGAGCTGCCCAAGACCCGCAGCGGCAAGATCATGCGCCGTCTGCTCAAGGACATCGCCATGGGCCGCGTGCTGGGCGACACCTCCACCCTGGCCGACCCCTCGGTGGTGGACAGCCTCAAGCGCCGCTACGAGGAGGACTGAGGCATAGGCTTTATATCTAAACGCACTCAAAGGCCGCTCACGGGAAACTCCGGGGCGGCCTTTTTGTTTGTAATGAATGAATAGAATGTTATTTATGAATGTCGTAGTGTGAATAGAGAAATAAAATTGAAAGCATAAAAAATAGCGGGAAAACCTTGACAAAACGAAGGAGTGAAATTTAGAATTGAAAGGGAGAAATATAGCGTACCGTTGCGTTGAATGATAATAAAAAGCCCATGCCGTTCCAGTCCGCCAAGACATTCCCGGCATGGGCCATACTGACAATCCCCTGGGGGATTGCAATTTAAGTATAGCCATGTCCCCCAGGGATTGTCAACCTCTTTGCCGAAAGGAGGTTGGCATGGAGCAGAGGTGATAAGTCAATTTCATTGACAAACAACTCTTTACAGGGGATGACATGATGACTCAGTCCAAGATAATTACTGCATTCGTCTTTCTAATATTATGCAGCTTTTCAGCCGCATTCTCACAGAATAATCTTCTTAAGTCTAACTTTTTATCATTCCGTGCACCCTCAATTGACAGAACGATAGGCTCCAGAGACAGTAATGTTTACGAACGAATGCAATATTACGGTTTTTGGAGTGGTGCACCAATGGTTTATTTTGATGGTTTCTTAAGGAATCACGAGTCTCAGCTGAATTCAGCAGGTATATTATTGTATGATCAATATGTCACTGCTGCTTTAAACGATTATAAAACCTGGATGGGAAATAATAAAAATTACTTCCCTCCAGTGAGCGATCGATTTAGGCATAGAATGAATAAGAAGATGCTTCTTTCCTATAACACTAATTATACCTATTGTCTTCTTGTGGACAGTTGTATGTCGAATATTCCAAGTGCAAGCAAGAAGACAAAGGCTATGGAGGTAATAGCCAAATCCATTGCCACCACGGACTCCTTATTCCGCGGTTGGTACGGTTGCGATTCAATTTATCATCAAATCTGCGAAGAATTGCAATTTCAGTGGAAAGACGGTAAGTTGAATCACGATTTTTCAAAATATGTTCAGTATGATTCTGTTGCTGGTTATAGATTGTTCTTTTCGGTTATGGATTCAATTTCATTGTTGGCAAAGCAAAGGATGAGAGATTCAACCACATCAAAAACAGCTGTGGAATGGGGCTGGGGACGCAATCAATTCTATACGACTGATCCGACTAATACCGCCCAATTTAGAATAGATTTGTATCATATGCTTATGAATGTAAATTATATAGTCATGATAGTTAATTATGATAATCTTCAAGGTGATTTAATAGGGTCGAACGCAGTTGGTGACAGCATCAGCCGCAATGGGCGAAAGCTCGCCGCAAGGGTGACATGGTGGGGAGATACTCTCAGTGTTAATCAATCAAGCTCGTCATTCTATGAAAGCCTTCAGGACGCGACGAACTATTTAACCAATGCACAATTTCTATCAGTTTTTCCAGGGGACTATTTAGACGGAAGCGTTCGAATTTGGAACAGTTCTGTCAACCAGTATTTCTTTTTCAACAAGGATGCCTCTCAATGTTTTACCGCTTTATCCAAATGGCTGAATAAAAATTACTTGCCAGTAATTGATAAATTCAGCGAAGCTTACGTTGATACGGCTTGGTGGAATACAAGCGGTACTATAACCGCCAGTGGGGCAGATAGTATAATAACAATTTCATCCAGCGCCAGTATCCAAAGCAAACCTCATTTTGGAAGTTCCACCACGAGAGCAGTTATAAAGCGAAATGGAGATGCGAACGCAACTCAGGAATTAGGGATATTTTCTGGAAGTGGAGGTAGTCCCTCGCGGAGTGTTTATCTTTTTGTCAAAAACGACACCGCTTATACGAGGGCTAAAGTAGATGATAATCCTCCTGTCGTGACTAAGTACACTGCATTCGGCAGAATCAATCCAGCAACAAAGCATGAACTGAAGATAGAAAGATCGAAATACTATGCCGATTTTTACATTGACGGAAGCTATCTCGGCGAAGCGACTATGTATAATGGAGATGGAGATTTCGATTCGCAACTCTTGATTTACACAACAAGCGGTAGTAGCAGTATGATCGTCGATTCCACTTCAGTCATTGATGAATCCGCAGCCACGGTTGAGATAACCCTTACCGGTTCCCAGGTAACAGGCACACGTAACACCGCTACCGCCGCGGCTTCTTTCAATTGCTCCAAAGCGGCGCGAGTCCAGGGCTATCTTTACAGAAATGGTGTAAAAGCGCCATCAGCATTTTATGATTCCTACACCAACGTCACTTCCGGCAGCGCCTCGACCGTGGTCACGGTTGCCTATCCACAAGGTCCTGCAACTTATAACATAGGTTTCATCGCCAATTACGGTAGCGGCGCGGACAGTGTCAAGGCCAACAGCTTCACCATCTGCCGGGACAGCACCATCCTGGCTTCAGCCGGTGAAGAAGAGGAAGCGGCCTCTTTGCCCAGGGCATTTTCCCTAACGCAGAATGCGCCAAACCCGTTCAATCCGTCCACAACCATCAGCTATTCAATTCCTTCCGGCGTGTCATCCATTAATGTCAGCTTGGAGGTCTTCAATGTCCGTGGCCAGAGGGTGGCGACTCTGATCGACAACGAGGCGAAAGGTCCGGGTACCTATTCAGTGGCCTGGAACGGGACTAAATCCGACGGCCGAAGAGCGGCATCCGGCGTTTATTTCTATCGGCTGAGAGCCGGAAACTACGCTGTCACTCGCAAGATGGCAATAGTAAAGTAATCTCATTCATCCCGAGTCATAGCGACAGGAGGATACCATGCGCGCATTCAGGATCGCTATCGCTGTATTCATATTCTGCCTTGCAATGCCGTTTGCAGTCATGGGCGATGACGCCCTTCTGACAGTCAGGGGAAGTGGCTCCTCGGAACGCGACATAACCCAGATCCAGGAAATAATTCTGGCTATGGTAATGGGTTTACAGCGACAAGACCCCTATCTCGTTTGCATGTATTATCACCCCGATCCTCAGGACATGAAAGCTGATGCCGGGGCCGAGCTGGAATCTTTCAAAGCTACGCTCGACCGGTTTTTCAAGGCGTTTTCTTCCAGGACCCAGATGAATAAGCCTTATCCAGATATGACCAACACCTTTGACTTCATCGATCAGGAAAAAGATTTGCAGTTTTCCGAGGATGGGGAAGCGGCGCAGCTTGATATCAAGATAGGTTGTTATTCCCTGCCCGGCGATTCCAATGTTCTTGCCGAATTACCGCCAGAGAAGGTGAATGCCATGTCGGACGCTGATAAAGCTTTCAAGTCGCGGTTCAGAAAAACACATCTGAATTTCAGGAAGATAGAGGGCGCCTGGTACTTGACTTCCTTCAGCGGGCTTGGCAGTACGCTCGATGCCTTGTCAGCCCATTACCAGGCTGTTGAGACCGACTCTATGCAGAAGAGCAAGAATTAATCCGCTTTTAACTGGAGCGGGGATTGTCACGGACGATTTTCCCCGCTCCAATTAAATAAGTTGGAGGTGTAATGCCAACGAATGGTTACTTGTGGAACGGCAGTGTCCAGGAGATATATCTTGAACGGTAACACCGGATTCAGGGTATTTTCCAAATCACTCCTTTGTAAAGTGTTGATATTAAGTAAGGTAGAAAATAAAAAAATCATGGTATCATATTTGCCATAGTTTAACAGAAATCGGGAGGTATAAAAATGAAAACTTTTCTCAAAATATTGATTCCGCTCCTCATCGTCTTGGCTGCCGCCTGCGGCCACGACAGCCTGCCCACCGAGACGGAACCGCCCGAGACGGAACCGCCCCTGACCACAACGGTGTACCACGGCATAACCCTGGTCTCCCTGCCGGGCGGCAGTTTCCAGATGGGTGACACCACTGGCAACAGCGACGAGTTGCCGATACACGCTGTCACTTTAAGCCCATTCGAGATGAGCGCCTACGAGATCACCAACGCCCAGTACGCTGCTTTCCTGAACGAGGCCCTGGCCGCCGGGGAAATTAACGTGGTCAGTGGTTATGTCAAAGGGGTCACCGGTGACTACGCGGGATGCGACTACATCCATCTCGCCGGGTATGATTACTCCGGGGGGCCAGAAGACAGTTGCTGGGTCCGGTACACTGGGACTGCGTTCATTGTCCGGGCCGGCAAGGAGCACTGGCCGGTTGTGTATGTGAACTGGAGCGGGGCGAAAGCCTTTGCCGGGTTTTATGGTCTGGACCTGCCGACCGAGGCGCAGTGGGAGTACGCCAGCCGGGCGGGCAAGCAGTACGAGTGGGGCACGGATGACGGCACTTTCTCCGTGGGAAAAGGCAATGTAACACCATACTGGCATCCTGTAGATATAGGCGGTTACGCCCCCAATCCGTTCAAGCTTTACGACCTGGTGGGGAATGTCTCAGAATGGTGCCGGGACCTGTATGCCAGCGAGTATTACAGTGTCAGCCCGCGCAATGACCCGGCCGGGCCTGCCACCAATAAGACCACCGAAGGGCGGGTAATACGTGGAAGCAGTTTTGGGAGCAACGATTTCTTCTCACGTTCAGCATCTCGGATCGGATATCTTGGATCGGAGTATTTCGGTTCCTCTGTTGGCTTTCGTGTTGTACGGAATTAACCACGGGGGCAGCAAACGAATGGTGCGATAAAAATCCTGGCCGCAGTGCTGCTGGCCGCCTTGGCCGCCGGTTGCGGTGAGGACAATTTGCCCACCGAGACGGAACCGCCCCTCACCACCCCGGTGTGGTTTCTGAATGAATGCCAGGGCTGATCGCCTGCAGCCGGAAGAGCTGATATGCCGCTGAAGACTAAACTCCCGCTGTTGTGCCTGGCTGTGGCGGCCCTGGCTGCGGCCGCTTGCTCGGACGACTCCGTGCCTTTCGGGCCGGAAAGCCTGGCTAAAAAAGATCTGGCTTTCTTCCCGCTGCGGAAAGGTTATAAAGTCGATTATAATTATTACTTCTCCGAAAAACTCGGATATGAAATTATCACCGGAGGGAGATATGAAAATAACTGGCGGAAAGATGGGGAGTTTCATCTGGAAGTGATTGACACTTATA
This sequence comes from bacterium, assembly GCA_021372515.1. Taxonomy (NCBI): domain Bacteria; species bacterium. The sequence goes on along the minus strand of JAJFUG010000155.1, from coordinate 20,890 downwards.
CCAAAGAATCCGAGAAGGAGGTTTTCTATAAAATAAGGACCGTATTTGTCATAAAAGCAACCTATTCCTATAAGAGTCCATCAGACACTACCTGGATCAGCCGGACAGATACAACCACAACAACTGAACACTATATTATGCAGACAAACGGTTCTCTCTGGTACGTGACCAACGCCCCGAGCTTCGAGCGCCTGGAGGAGGGGGACACCACCCTGATGATGGCTTCCCCAGTGGCAAGCGGGGGAGAAATGCACTTGTTACTTTTTCCTGCTGGGGTGTTCGGCAGTGCTATATATCGCTATCAAGGGGACATAAGCGTAGATAATTCAAATATTTGTGGGTATTGTGATTATCCTTCCGGTTGTTGTTATACCGAAAAAAATAAAGGGATCACACTCATAGAAGACAGAAGTATAATAGACTCCCAGTCGAATTACGACGAATCCGAGATAAGACTTGAGTTGATAGAGTAAATTCTCACAGGCGTTTGTCGCGGCCCCCCCTGGCGTCCGGTCATTTATAGGCGTCCTGCCTTTTCCCCCCTCACCCCCATCCCGCTGTAACCTTTTGCGCCCGAGGTTGTCTTATACCGGAAGGGGCGTCCTCGCTTGCGCCGCCGCCCCCGAAACGGTATCTTTTGCCAATCGAGAAGATAAGCCCCCTGGAACCCCGAGCCCGGCGAGAAGATGAAACTCATAGACATGTCCATCCGGCGGCCCGTGACTGTCACCATGCTGATGGTCACCCTGGTGCTGTTCGGAGCGGTCGCCTACCAGCGTTTGCCGATCAACCTCCTGCCCGACATCTCCTATCCCACCCTCACGGTTCAGACCGAGTATGAGGGCGCCGCCCCCGAGGAGGTGGAGAACCTGGTCACCCGCCCGGTGGAGGAGGCGGTCAGCGTGGTGAACAAGGTGATGCGGGTCTCCAGCCGCTCGCGCTCCGGCATGAGCGAGGTCACTATCGAGTTCGAGTGGGGCACGCAGATGGATTTTGCCTCGCTGGACGTGCGCGAGAAACTGGACCGCGTGCAACTGCCCCAGGACATCAAAAAGCCGATCCTGCTGCGCTACGACCCCTCGCTCGAGCCGATCATGCGCGTGGGCCTGACCGGCAAGCGCGACCTGATGTACTACCGCACCCTGGCCGAGGAGCGGCTGAAGCCCAAGCTCGAGACCACGGACGGTGTGGCCTCGATTGAGGTCTCCGGCGGCTACGAGGAGGAAATCCATGTCCTCTTGAGCGAGAACAAGATTTCGGCCCTGGGCATGTCCATCGAGGACGTGGCCCGGCGCGTGGGGGCTGAGAACATCAACCTCACCGGGGGCACGCTCACCGACGGCGAGGCGGACTATCTGGTGCGCACGATCAACCAGTACCAGCAGCCGGAGGAGATCGAGGACATCATCATCGAGCGGCGCGACAACGCCCTGATCCGCCTGTCCGATGTCGGCCGGGTGGAGCGCGGCTTCAAGGACCGCCGCATAATCACCGCCCTGGGCGGGGCCGAGAACATCGAGCTGGCCGTGTACAAGGAGGCGGACGCCAACACCGTGCTGGTGGCCCGCCGGGTCCAGCAGCGCCTTAAAGAGATCCAGAACGAGTACGGGGCGGACGGCTCGATGAAGCTGGAGACGATCACCGACCAGAGCCGCTTCATCGACCAGTCGATCCACGAGGTGCTCACCAGCGCGGTGATCGGCGGTGGCCTGGCGATTGTGATTCTCTACCTGTTCCTGCAGCAGGTTTTCCCCACGCTCATCATCTCGCTTTCCATCCCGATCAGCGTGGTGGCGACTTTTTTCTTCATGTACATCTCCAACGTCTCTCTAAACATTATGTCCCTGGGCGGTCTGGCCCTGGGCGTGGGCATGCTGGTGGATAACTCCATCGTGGTGCTGGAGTCGATAGACCGCTACCGGAAGGACGGCCTGAGCCGGGTCGATGCGGCGCGCAAAGGGGCCGCCCTGGTGGGCATGCCGGTCATCGCCTCGACCATGACCACGGTCTGCGTGTTCCTGCCGATAATTTTCATCAGTGGCGTGGCGGGCCAGCTTTTCGCCGACCAGTCGCTCACCGTGACCTACAGCCTTCTGGCCTCGCTCCTGGTGGCCCTGACCCTGATCCCGATGATGAGCAGCGGGTTCCGCGGCGGCCAGAGCTTCGGCAGCGAGGGCCTGACCGGCCAGCCCGTGAGCGAGACCCATCCGTTGAGCCCCTCGGCCGGGCAGTGGGGCGGATACCACGGCGGCCCGGCCTGGCTGCGGCGGTTGTCCGGGCTGAGCCTGACCGCGCTCAAGGCGGTGTTCTACTGGCTGCCGTTCAGCCTTCTTACCGGGATCAAGTACCTGGGTCTGGGTCTGGGCCTGGTGCTGGGCTTTTTCATCAAGCCGCTGCTCAGGACGCACAGTTTCCTGTACGGCAAGCTCGAGCCGGGCTATGGTCGGCTGATCCGCTGGGTGCTGACCCACCGTCTGGTCACCCTGCTGGTCGCCGCGGTGACTTTGGGTTCCTCGATGCTGATCTACCCGCGCCTGGGCATGGAGCTGATCCCCGAGATGAGCCAGGGTGAGGTGCTGGTGGGCCTCAAGATGCCGGTGGGCACTCCGGTGGAGCGGACCAAGGCCGTGATGGACGAGATGCAGCGCGTGGCCTCGGACCAGCCGGAGATGCGCCTGGTCTATGTCACGGCCGGGGTAAGCTCGATGACCGGCGGCAGCCTGAAAGACGAGCGCGAGGACATCGGCCAGATGACCCTGCTGCTCAAGCCGGGTGTGGACCGGGAGCACGAGGAGGCCTTGATCGAGCGCCTGCGCGCGCGCTACGAGATGATCCCCGGGGCGGCGGTCAAGTTCGGCCGGCCCGTGCTCTACAACTACAGCACCCCGGTGGAGCTGGATATCCGCGGCTACAACCTCAAGACCCTGGGCCGCATGAGCGACGAGGTGGTGGCGCGCATGCGTGAGGTGCCCGGCCTGACCGACATCAAGAGCTCGATGGAGGGGGGCAACCCCGAAATCCAGGTGCTGTTCCGCCGCGACCGTCTGGCCGCCATGGGCCTGACCCTGAACCAGATCTCGCAGGTGCTGCGCGGCAAGGTGTTGGGCGATGTCCCCACCGAGCTGCACCGCATGGGACGTAAGGTTGATATCCGGGTGCGGGTGGATGAGCAGGACCGCAACCGCATCTCCGACATCCGCCAGCTCACCGTGGCCACGGTTGGCGGACAGCCGATCCCGCTGGAGGCCGTAGCCGACCTGGTGGTCGAGCAGGGGCCGAGCGAGATACGGCGAGTGGACCAGGAGCGCGTGGTGGTGATCTCGGCCGGGCTGGCCGGGGCCGACCTGGGCAAGGTCACCGGCGAGATCCAGAAAAAGCTGGCCGATATCGCCGTGCCGCCCGAGATCAGCATCGCCTTCGGCGGCCAGGGCCTCGAGATGACCCGCTCGCTCAACAGCATGATTTTCGCCGTGAGCCTGGCCATTTTCCTGGTCTACCTGGTGATGGCGAGCCAGTTCGAATCTCTCCTGCACCCCTTTGTGATCCTCTTCACCGTGCCGTTCGGCCTGGTGGGGGTGATCTGGTCGCTCTACCTGACCAGCGGCGTGATCAGCGTGGTGGCGCTGATCGGGGTGGTGATGCTGTGCGGGATTGTGGTCAACAACGCCATCGTGCTGGTGGACTACGTGAACGTGCTGCGGCGCGAGAAGGGGATGAACAAGTTCGATGCCCTGATCGAGGCGGGCCAGGCGCGCCTTCGGCCGATCCTGATGACCACCGGCACAACTGTGCTGGGCCTTCTGCCCATGGCGATCGGCCTGGGCGAGGGCAGCGAGGTGCGCGCCCCGATGGCGATAGTGGTGATCGGCGGCCTCAGCGTGGCCACGCTGCTCACCCTGGTGCTGCTGCCCACGATCTACTCGCTGCTGGACTGGCGCAAGTAGAGACAGGAAAGCCCGGCGCAGGCAACTTACGACACCTGTCTGCGCCGGGCATTTTATTTATCTGCGGGTTCTCAACGGGGCAGCAGCGCCACCTGGACCTCGGTGAGGAGTTCCTCCGGCGGGGTGCTGTCCGGAGGGTTGAGGTACACTTCCAGCGAGGCCTGTGGTTTCATCTCGCGCCCGTGCTCGGGCATCCAGCGCCCCATCAGCTCGGCATAGGTCTGGTGCAGGTTTTCGAACGGCCCGCGGTGCAGCACCACCGCGTACTCTCCCTCCGGTATGTACTGCGTCCCGATCCCACCCTCTCCCTCGATGTCCTCCCCGACCGTGATACTGGCGTCATAGCGGATATTCTCCGGTGCGGTCACCTCCGGGTCATCGTGGCAGATTCCGATGAAAGAGGCGCCCGGGCCGAGCAGCCCCCGCGGGCCGGCCCAGGCGCAGAGCCTGTCCCAGGCCACCCCGCACTGGGCGTAGGGTCCGGTGTTGCGCACGAACGCCACTTTGCGGCGGGGCATTTTTTTCAGCGTGACTTCCATTTTAGATTTTTCTCCTGAGTAGAGAAAAGCGTAATCGTGTTCGTTCCCGGCGCTTTCATGGCTCGGACGGCGACGGCTGCGATAGCGGCTCGGCGGCTCGCCGAACTGAGCGCAGAAAGCTCGGGAGAATGACTCGACAGTCTCGTAGCCGGCCTGGAATGCGATCCGCGTTACCGGCAGAGCGCCGTAGATCAGCAGGCTGGCGGCCCGCTCCAGCCTCAGACGGCGTATGTAGGCCTTGACAGTTTCCCCCACCATGCCGCAGAACACGCGGTGGAAATGGAAGCTGCTGAAACAGGCGATACGCGCCAGCTCATCGAGAGAGACAGGTTCATCCAGATGCTTGTCGATATGAACCAGGACCCGGGTCATTCTCTCCCGATAGTCTTTCAGGGTGTCCTCGGTCATCCTGCTCCAATGTAAAGCCCCCCGCGCGCCGAAGCTTGACATTTTTTGCTCATATCCGCCGTGATGATGAAAAAGCCGGATTGCGCTCTGCGGCGGGGGAGTGCACATCCCGGCTGACAATTTCCGGCGGAGGTGTTACCCGTTGAGGAACACACGCCGGTGCTCAAAAAGCGGTTTTGTATTCATAAATTGTTATAATTTATCAGATAGGGGAAAAGTGTATTTTGGCGTGTAAAATGCAGATAATCGTTGGCAAAGAAAATGAAATCCCCGTCTGAACAATTCAGCAAAGGGTGGGAGATGCGAATTGCAGCCTGCGGCGTTTTGCTTATGATTATCCTGTCGATTGCCTGCTCGGAGGACTCGCTTCCTTTCGGGCCGGAAAGCCTGGCCGAAAGCGAGCTGGTTTATTTCCCATTGCAGAAGGGATATAAGGCGCAGTACTCGTATTATTATAAATACTTGCAAGTTTCCTACTGGGAAGACTCGTACGGCCTGGCGAGATGTTTCCGAAAAGACGGCATGTTAAACCTGGAAGTGATCGACACGCATGTAAAAGAATCTGAAAAAGAAATTTTCTATAAAATCAGGACCGCGTTCTCACTGCAAGCGGATTATTACTTCATCAATCCTGAAGATACGATCTGGCAAAGCGTCCCTGACTCCATTACGATCAAAGAGTACGATCTGATGCTCAAAAACGGCTCTTTATGGTACGTAGAAAACGCGCCAAGCTTCGAACAGCTCGACGCGGGTGACACTACGCTGATGATGGCCTCTCCAATCGGATGCGGAGGAAAGATGTACCTGAGGCTGTTCCCGTTTTCAACCGAGGATGGCTTTTATTCGACGGGGGTATATGGCGATACGTGTAAATACGGTTCTAATTCAGAAACTTATGCCGCGATGCTTAAAAACAAAGGGATACTCAATGTAGTATTCCGTCAAACAAGCGGTGGAATACACTTTGACGAAGAGCATGTTGTGAGGTGCGATTTGATCGAATAGGGCCGCACAGGGCGGCCCTCATTCCCTGGCGGCCAGCCATTTTTCGGCGTCCAGGCTGGCCCGGCAGCCCATCCCGGCCGCGGTGATCGCCTGGCGGTAACGGTGGTCCACCACGTCCCCGGCCGCGAACACCCCCGGCACACTGGTCATTGTGCCGTCGAACGTGAGAATATATCCCTCGGCGTCCATTTCCACCTGCCCCGCAAAGGGCTGCGAGTTGGGCGTGTGCCCGATCGCCATGAAAATCCCGTCCAGCTCCCGCTCGCTCGTCTGTCCGCTCTTCACGTTCTTCAGCCGCACCGCGTACACCCCGCGCGCGTCATCGCCCAGCACCTCCTCCACCACGCTGTCCCGGATGATTTCGATCTTGGGGTTGGAGCGCACCCGCTCGATCATGATCTTCGAGGCGCGGAACTCGCTACGGCGGTGGATCAGGGCCACCTCGGAGGCGAAACGCGCGATGAACGAGACCTCCTCCATGGCCGAGTCCCCTCCGCCCACCACGGCCACCCGCTTGCCGCGGTAGAAAAAGGCGTCACAGGTGGCGCAGGTGCTCACCCCGCGGCCCATGAACCTGCGCTCGGAGGGCAGGCCCAGAAGCCGCGGGCTGGCCCCGGTGGCGATAATCACACTCTCGGCCTGCCAGGAGTCCTGATCGGACTTGAGGAGCAGTCTGTCAGCCGAAAAGTCCACGCTTTCGATCCCGCGCGGGGCGAAAGTCGCCCCGAACCGGGCCGCCTGGCGCTTGAGCGTGTCCATCAGCTCGGGGCCCTGGATGCCGTTCTCGAACCCGGGAAAGTTTTCCACCTCGGTGGTGGTGGTGAGCTGTCCGCCGGGCAGGTCGCCCTCGAACACCAGCGGCTCCAGGCCCGCCCGCGCCGAGTAGATCGCCGCGGTGAGCCCGGCCGCACCGCTGCCCACGATGGCCTGACGGAGGCGGGTGATTTTTTCTGTAACCATCTGTCCAACACTCCTGTCTTAAAATAGGTAAACTCCGGCCCCGACCCTCGGAACCGGCTCTGTATTTTCGTTTTGCGACACTATATAATAAGGGAATGCGGCGTGGTCTGCAAATTTACCCTCCACGGCTTGACATCCGGGTGCCGGCCGTGGTAAAGTCTTCGGGTGATAATTGCAGAAAACCCGAAAAACGCGGAACATAATCCAGTCAAAGGCAGGGAAAAAAATGGCAAAGGAGTTGTTCGGCCAATATCTGATCCGGCGCGGACTCGTAAGTCAGGAGGACATCGAGGAGGCGCTGATGCTGCAGGACATCCTCAAGGACAGTCTGGGCGCGGTGGCCCTGGCCAACGACATCATCACATACAGAGACGTGGGAAGTATCCTGGAGCAGGTGGACCGCACGGGCTTGACATTCGCCGAGTGCGCCGTGGAGCTGGGTATCCTGACCCGCGCGCAGGAGGAACATCTGCGGGCGAAGGATGAGGTCTGCCGTATCCGGATCGGCCAGTTGCTGGTGGCCACGGCCAAGCTGCCCCGCCAGGAGCTCGAAACCGAGCTGGCGGAGTTCTACCGTCAGCGGCAGCTCACCCCCTCGCCCAGCCTGACCCGGGCCGACCTGGTGGAACGGGTGGCCGAGCGTAGCGGTCTGGGGCGCGACACGGTGAAAAAGGTCCTCGAGGAGGTGCTGAGCGTGGTGGGCGACACCCTGGCCGGTGGCGGGCAGGTGCGCCTGCGCGGGTTCGGGGCTTTCATCACCCGCGAGCAGCCGGCCCATGCGGTGCGTGATCCGCGCAGCGGCAGCAGTCTCAAGGTGCCGTCCCGGCGGGTTGCGCGGCTCGAATTCGCCCGGGCCCTGCGCCGGATGGTGGAGCAGGGCAAGGGTTGCTGAGGAGGTTGGGCGGGCTTCGTCGAAAAGCGGATTATCATTGACATTTTTTGCTAAATCTGGTTATAATTAGAGGTTCACCGGATTCAGTCGAGTAAAGCTTGAGCAATTGTGTAACTTTATCATTTTTAACAAGTTGAATATCCGGTAGGAAGACCGAACGGCGACATGAAAAATGAGTTCGTAAAAGAATGGGGCAAGTCGCTCGGTCTGGCTTTTTTGCTCTTTCTGATAATCAGGGCCTTCCTCGTGCAGGCCTTTAAAATCCCCACCGGATCGATGGAAAATACGCTTTTGGTGGGGGATTTTCTTTTAGTCAACAAAATGGTCTACGGGGCGACCACGCCGCGCAAGCTGCCGTTCGTAGATGTATCGCTCCCGTATTTCCGTCTGCCGGCGGTTGAGAACCCGAAACGGGGTGACATAGTCGTCTTCGAATACCCGCAGGACCGTTCGCTCGATTTCGTCAAGCGCTGCGTGGCAGTGGGCGGAGACACCGTGGAGATGCGGGACAAGGTGCTGTATGTAAACGGGGTGCCGCAGGATGAGCCCTTCACCCAGCATACGGATCCCAACATTCTCAGGCGTGAGGACCGGGCGTTCGACCCGAACAAGTTCGACTGGCAGTACGAGTACATGGTGGATTCGGCGCGGCAGCAGTTGCAGGGCAACTACGAGCCGACGCGTGACAATTTCGGTCCGCTCTGGGTCCCGGAGGGCAAATATTTTTGTCTTGGGGACAACCGCGACGCCTCCTTGGACAGCCGTTACTGGGGGTTTGTGGACCGCAGTCTGATCAAGGGCCGTCCGATCATCCTGTATTTCTCGTGGGACAGCCGGCGCTGGCTGCCGCGTTTCGGCCGGATAGGACGGATTGTTGGCTGAACCGGCGAACGCAGATCGCCAAGCGGGGTAGAAAGGGTGAGGGTGAGGATGAAAAAGAAAACAGCGTCTCAAAATATAAAAACCCCGGTCGGCCGGGGACGGCGCCTGGCGCTGGAATCGGTCCGCACCCTGGGTGTGGCCCTGGCGCTGTTCCTGCTCGTGCTGCGGCCGTTCGTTCTGCAGGGCTATTATGTGCCCACCGGCTCGATGGAGAAAAATATCCTGCCCGGTGACCTGCTACTGGTGGAAAAACTCTCCTACGGCGGGATAACCCCCCAGCGGCTGCCCCTGACCAAGACGGAGCTGCCACGCTTCCACATGCCGGGTTTTTCGGCGCCCGAGCGGGGGGATATAATAGTCCTCGAGCCGCCGTTCGACCGCAGCGTGCCCTATGTCAAGCGCTGCATGGGTCTGGCCGGGGACACCGTGGAGATGCGGGACAAGACCCTGTACGTGAACGGGGTGCGACAGGACGAGCCCTACGTGCGGCATGTCGACCCGACCGTGCAGCCCCGGGGCGAACGGATGTTCTCCCGCCCGGATTACACGTGGCAGGCGCGCTATCTGGCCCGCCCGGAGGATGGCTCGCAGTATTGCCCGAACCGGGACAATTTCGGGCCGCTGGTGGTGCCGCAGGGCGCCTATTTCTGTCTGGGCGACAACCGCGATGACAGCTACGACAGCCGCTACTGGGGTTTCGTGGACCGGGACCTGGTGCTCGGGCGGCCACTGGTGATCTACTTTTCGTGGGACAAAGAGCATTATTTTCCGCGCTTCGACCGGATCGGGCGGATAATCCAGTAGCGCGGGGCCGGACCGAGGCGGGGGCGTGGAAGAGCAGTTGCAGGAAAGCGAGCCGTCGGCCAAGGCTCCCGGATTGGGCGAGTGGGTCAAGTCGACCCTTTTCGGCGTGCTGTTCTTTCTGCTGATAGTGAGGCCGTTCCTGCTCCAGGCCTATCACGTGCCCTCCGGCTCGATGGAGCGCACGCTGCTGCCGGGTGATTTCCTGCTGGTGAACAAGGCTGTTTTCGGCTCGGAATCTCCCAGCCGGGTGCCGTTCACCGGGGTGAAACTGCCCAGTTTCCGTCTGCCCGGCTACGAGCGGCCCGAGCGCGGGGATGTGCTGGTGTTCGAGTACCCGCTCGACCGGACCCAGGAGTATGTGAAACGCTGTGTGGCCGTGGGCGGCGACACGGTGGCGATGCGGGACAAGGTGCTCTATGTGAACGGGGTGCGCCAGGATGAGCCGTACGCGCAGCATGTGGACCCCGAGGTGCGCTGTGAGCGTAACCGTCTGTTCGAGCCGAATAAGTTCGCCTGGCAGCTCGACTATTTAGTGGAGGGAGCCGACCCGGACAGAATTGACGATCCGCGCAGCCACCCGACCCGCGACAATTTCGGGCCGCTGGTGGTGCCGGCGGGCAAATTTTTCTGTCTGGGCGACAACCGCGACACCTCCAGCGACAGCCGGTTCTGGGGTTTCGTGGACCGCGATCTGATCAAGGGAAGGCCGTTGATACTATATTTCTCCTGGGACAGCGCTCGCAACCTGCCCCGTTTCAACAGGATTGCGCAATTGATTCAATAACCCGCCGGAAAATGTGCTGTTTGTCTCACAGCTATACAGATGAGCCAGGAGCCGTGAATAAATGAAGGCGAATCAGCAGAAAAAGTCTTACTTCGACGAAGGGTCGCTCGACCTATATCTCAAGGAGATCAGCAACTACCCGTTGCTGACCCGGGAAGAGGAAATCGAGCTGGCCAAAACAATCAAGAAAGGCTGCCAGAAATCCCTGGAAAAGCTGACCCGCAGCAACCTGCGTTTCGTGGTGAGCGTGGCCAAAAAATACCAGAACCAGGGGGTTTCGCTGGCCGACCTGATCAACGAGGGCAATGTCGGCCTGATTCGCGCAGCGCACAAGTTCGATGAGACGAAGGGCATCAAGTTCATCTCGTACGCGGTCTGGTGGATCCGCCAGGCGATCCTGCAGGCCCTGGCCGAGCAGAGCCGGATCGTGCGCGTGCCGCTGAACCGTGCCGGCACGCTCTACAAGATCGGCAAGAAAAGCAACATGCTGACCCAGGAGCTGGGCCGCAAGCCCACGGTGGAGGAGATCGCCGAGGGCATGGACATCAGCCTGGAGGAGATACGCAAGACCCTCTCGATCTCGCAGTCGCACCTGTCGCTGGATGCCCCGCTCACCCCGGGCGAGGACAACCGGCTGCTCGACTACCTGCCCGATAACTATAACCGCGGGCCGGCCGAGAGTGCGTTCGAGAACGCCCTGTCCAGCGCGATCGAGGAATCGCTGGGCACGCTCAAGGACCGCGAGGCCAAGATACTGCGCCTGTATTTCGGGCTGGGCGGCCAGGAACCGATGACCCTGGAGCAGATCGGCTCGGTGCTGGGGATCACCCGCGAGCGTGTGCGCCAGATCAAGGAAAAGGCGATCAGCCGTCTGCGGCATGTCTCGCGCAGCCGCGCCCTGCAGTCGTTCCTGAACTGAGGACGGGCGGACGGTAGGAAAAGATACACGAATATAGATGTAGGGGCGGGTCTAAGACCCGCCCCTTTTGTTTTGCGTCTTGGTTGAACGAATCCCCAACCGAGGGGGATTTGAAAAAAAGGCACGGCATGCCATGCCCCTACGACAGAAGACTTTGCCTTTCGCAGGGGTGAACCTTGTGTTCGCCCGGCATTTCTTTCCGTCCTTTCGGTCTTGCCCAGCAATGTCCGGTTAGGAACTTGCAGTGAGAAGCCGAAAGACCCTTTTCTGCTTTGGTTTCGGCCAAAGCAGCAAAGCCAGCGGGGGCCGCAAACTCGTCCAGACCACGCCTCCGCTTCGATCTTAAGTGTTTACGGAGTGTTGATACCGCTCGCGCGATGCAGCGGCGGCGCTGCCGCGAATCGCCGCCGGACCGTGAAGCAGTCGAAAGCTTGGCCTTTTCACTCGCTGCTGAACGCTGCCCTGGCGGGAGGCTCAGACAGGTGCGGCCCCCAAAGACAAAGCGGCGTCCTTGGCGGCCGCATATAGGCAAAAACAGAAGTATTGCCCCCCCCCGGCCCCCCAGTGGCGTCTGGTCCTGCTCTTGGCCGTAACCAAGAGAACGCAAGAGCCTTTCGGGCACGGCATGGCGTGCCCCAACATTTTTATAATCAGTTCGGTGCAAAGCCACCCTACAAGTCGTCGTCCTCCTCCATATCACCCCCCGCGGTGGCTTTCCCCTGGCCGCCGCTCAGCGCATCCGGCCAGGCGCGGCCGTACCAGTCGATGTAGGCCTTGAGCTTGGCGAGGTAGTCCTCCAGCCCCAGCTTTTCCTCGTCATACAGCATAAACGACAGGTCAGGCCGACGGTTGGCGAAATTGTGCTGACGGTCCCGGGCGTGGAGGTATTTTTTCTCGGGCGTGGACATGCCCTTGGGAAGCTGGCTTTTCTCCCAGGTGGCCTTGATCCGCGCATAGAGCGCGTCGCGGCTGTCCAGGCTCTGCCGGACCATGCCCGCGGCCTCGATCAGCTTGGCCCGGGCTGCGGCGTGGTCGGCGAAGTGCAGCTCGCTGGCTTCGCCCACTGTGCGCTCCAGGCGCGAGAGCATAAGGTAGACCCGCGCCGTATGCTCGAAAAGATCGGCCAGGCAGCCGAACAGCTCAAAATCGTAAGAGTTGGCCGCCCCGGCCTGCATGTTCAGACGGCAGAGCGCGCGGGCGCGCCGCATCAACGGGATTATGGCCCTGGCTTTCTCCACCCGCTCGCGGTACTGCGTGTTCCAGAACGGGTCGTATTCCAGGTCGTCGCGCGGAAGGTCGGGCAGGTGGGTCTTACCCACTTCGCCCCAGTGCCAGACCCGCCGCTCGAACGATTCCATGTAGAAATAGCTGCCCCGGCTGAGAAGGCCGTACAACTCCTGGACATCCACCGAGCGCGGGCCGTAGTAGTTGCTGAAGAACCTTTCCCGGAACTCCTCCCAGCCCGGCTGGCCGCCGCTCCAGGCGTACTCGGCCGCGGTGACATAGCGCAGCATCCAGCCCTGGTTGTGCACGCCGGAGCAGTTCCAGCTCGTGGCCACGATCCCATCGTACAGGCCGCTGCGGGCGGCCGCCCCCACGGCCTTGGCCGAAAGCTCCAGGCAGCCGGGCGCTTCGCGGCCCGTGTCATCCAGACGGTACAGGTAGGGCAGGAACAGGTGCTCGATCCCGGGGTTAGGGTCGTAGAACCAGAGCGGGTAGCCAGCCTGCTCGATCGTTCGGTCCTCATCCCGGCCTTCGCCGAACGTGATCAGCCCGGCTGGTGGCGCGGCTTTCTCGCCCGGGCGGAACTCGCCGCCCCAGCTCATCACCTGGCGGCCTTTCTGCGTCACGTGTTCGGCCACGCGGTGCAGGAAAAGCTGCATCAGCCCGTATCGCCCGATCTCGCGGGCTTTCTCCGCGCAGCCGCAGACGGCGCCTGTGCCCAGCTCCCAGGTCTCATCCGTGCCCACGTGCAGGTAGCGGCTGCCTGGTGTGGCCGCGATGGCCTCGTCCCAGAGGTCGAACAGCAGCCTGTAGCTCCCCTCCTTGAGCGGGCAGATTTCCCAGTTGGAGGCGGGTATCTCGCGCAGATCGTGATACTGCGGCCACTTGAGGATATAGCTCACATGGCCCAGACCCTGCACCAGCGGCACGAGCTGGATGTGATATTGTGCGGCCAGGCGGGTGAAAGCCTGCATCTGCTCCGGGGTGAACGCCCCCGGAGCGCCGATCTCGGGGTGGCTGCGGTAGGCGAACTTGTCCTCCCACTCCCAGATCAGCATGTTGATCTTGTAGTGGGCGAGGACCCGGATGAAGCCCTCGACATAGTCCGCTTTTTCCTGGAAGTGTTTTGTGTCGTAGTGTACTGCGCGCACTGCGATATCGGGCCAGTCCTCGATCACAAGCCCCGGCACGGCGGGTGATTCGCGGCGCTGGACAACACACTGAAGAAGAGTCTGTACTCCGTAGAATAACCCCTGGGCCGTGTTGGCCCGGACAGTGAGCCCCTCCGGCGAGCTTTCCAGCACATAGCCCTGGGGGCCGACTTTCTCCGGGGCCCCGGTGAGGCTCAGGCTGACTGTCTGCACTCCGGGCTGGGCCTCGCCGACCCGGCAGTCCAGGCCCCAATCCTTTGACAGGCCGCGGCAGAGTGCCTCCGCCGCGAAACGGGCCTCGGCGCTCGCGGCCGACTGGTCGAGCACGACTGCCAGGGGGCCGTGCAGGGCGCAGTCCTCACCAATCAGGCGAACCTGTTGCGGGTAGGGGATAAGGTTGATCCCGGCCCGGCCGAGCGGGGTCTGCGTCAGGGCGAAAGCGGAGGCGGCTGCGGCAAACAGTAAGACTGTGGCGGTCAAGGCTGCAAAATGTTTATGCATGCGCACCTCCGAAGAGAAGACGGTTTAATCGCCCCCCAGCAGGATTTCCGCCCGGTGCCCGGTGGTGGCGGTCTGCGGGCCGTAGCAGCGTCCCCCGGCCTCGACCGTGAGGCTGTGGCCGCCCGGCCCGGCGTTCTGGAACAGGAACCGTCCCTGGCTGTCGGTCTGGGTGGGCAGCCAACTGTCCAGCCAGACCAGCGCTTCCGGCACCACGTGCCCGTGGCCGTCGCTCACCCGTCCGCTCAGGTGCGGGTTGTCGCCCCCGGGGGTCCAGCCGGACCAGACCGCGAGGGCCTCGAACACGGCCTGGGCCTCGGCCCGGCACGCGGCTGGGGAGGACAGGAGGTTCTCGGCGACAGTGTCGGCCAGGGAAGCGGCGCACACCAGCACCGCCGGGCAGCTCACCTGCTGGATAAGGCGCTGAGTGCCGCCCGCCGCGCCGCGCCAGGGACAGCCGGCGAAGCCTTTCAGGTTGACCGCGGCCAGGACGGCCAGACGGCGGCCCTCCTCGCTCGCCGGGTAGTGGTAGACCACCGTGGCCGCGCGCGGGGCTTTTTTGCTCACCGCGCCGGAATGGGTCACCGAGACCAGCACCGCCGGGTCGAAATCCTCGCTCCGGTTGACCCGCTCCCAGGCCCCGGCTCCTTCCTCGAACTGACGGGTAACCAGCACCGTGGCCCCGGCGCGCTCCAGATAATCACGCAGGTAGGCGCAGACCCGCCAGTTGACATCCGACTCGCGCGTGCCCAGGGCTCCGGTCTCGCCCGCGCTCTCTCCGCCCGCGGCCGGGTCGAGGGCGATCCTCTTGCCGAGCAGCGTCCCGCCCAGGGCTGGCACGAGCCGCACCCGCTCCAGAAATCCGCGCCCTGCGCTCAGCTCCAGGTTCAGCGCCTGGGGCACGTAACCCGGGCATTCGACCACGAGCGGGCAGGGGCCGCCGCTCAGGCCCGCCAGGCTCAGCCAGCCCTCGGCGTCACAGTTGAACACTCCGCCGCCGGGAAAGCTCACCCGGGCCGTGCCGCGGATCAAGCCGCCGCGGCTGTCCTCCACCTGAAGCACCAGCACGGTCGCCTGGACCGGTCCGATCTCCACCCCGGCCGTGCCGCTGACATCCCCGCAGGAGGCGGTCACGCTCAGGTTGTGGTTGGCCGCGGGAATCACTTCGCAGAAAGCCCGCCCCCCGGAGGTGAGAACGGTGCGCGGGGGAAGGTTGGGGTCGGAGAACTCGAACAGCACCCAGGTGCTGTCCGCCACCGGCAGGCCGCGGCGGTCGGAAACCCGGGCGGTGAACTTGACCGGAGTCACCCCATCCAGCGGGACACGGCCCAGACTGGAGGATAGTTCCACGTGCGCCGGGGGCACCGCCACCTGGAACTGGGCCAGGGCCTCGCGGGCGGCGTTGCCGCGCAGGTTGCGCACCCGCACAGCGGCCAGGTGATTGCCGTTGGGCAGGCCCTCCAGGGTGGCGTCCAGGCGGCCACGGGACTGGTCGTAGCTGAACGGCACCGGAGCGCCATCCACCGTGACCTCGATCGCCTGCGGGTCGATCCCGCCGCCGCGCAGCTCATCCCGCACGCCGGCGCTCAGGCGCGCCTGAAGCTCCTGCGCCGGGGCGCCGGGGCCCACGGTAAGGTCCTCGACCAGCGGCACCCCGCGGCTCAGGTAGTCGACCAGGCCCAGAAGGTAGGAATAGGCCTCCAGCTGACGGGCCGCGGCGCCGCGCAGTTTCGATTCCGTGCCTGGGTGGCTCAGGTAGCTCGCCTCGCCCAGGACCGCGGTGCGGTCGTTGTGCCGAAGGACATAATAGTTGCCCGGACGCAGGTACTTGCGGCTCAGGCCCAGGTCCGCCGAAAGGCGTGCGTGGATGAAACGCGCCAGGTCGAGCGAGGGTCCGGTGTCGCCGCGCTTATAATAGGTCTCGGTGGCGTTGTAGTGGCTGCCCGGAGCGCCGGGGCTGTTGTGGTGGATGGAAAGGAAAATCATCCCGCTGTCGGAGTCGGCGCTGTCCACCCGGGCGGCCAGGTCGGCGTGTAGCGGGCCGCTGGCCCCGGCGGGCAGGAGGTCGGCATCCACGCTGCGGGTGAGGCTCACCCGGGCGCCGTAGCCTGCCAGCAGGTCGCGCAGGATCAGCGCCACGGCCAGGTTGACCTCTTTCTCGGTCAGCCCGCCCGGGCCGATAGCGCCGCTGTAGCGTCCGCCGTGGCCCGGATCGAGCACGATCCGTTGCCCCTCCAGCACGCTGAAATCATAGCCCGCATAGCTGAGCGCCCGGGGGCCGTAGCCCGCCGGGTCGCCTTTCTTGAGCGCCGCGCAGCCGGCCAGGCCCAGGCCCAGCGCCGCCAGCGCGAAAATGACCGCATACAGCTTTCTTGACCGTCGCATATCCCGCAAGCCCCGTCTCTGGTGTTGGCTGTCTATATTCGTTTTAAGTACCGGTACAGGGCCTAAATTACAGCCGCGGGCCGCCTGAGGCAAGAGAAGAGGGGGGCACGATAGTAACGTGCTGTTGCATTCTCAAAACGGCCGCTTCGCTATGGCGGGAGCAAGCCGCAGGGGCACGGCGCGCCGTGCCCGAAAGGCTCTTTATGTTCTCTGGGTTACGGCCAAGAGAACCAGAAGCCATTGGGGGGCCGTAAACTCGCCCCGGCATTCACGTTCTTTGAACCCGTGGTGTGCACGTGGGTTCTGCATGCTGCCTGCGGTGTGGGCGACGCTGGCGCTGACCGCCCGCCGGACCGCTGGAGCTTTGCCTCCGTTCGGTGTGCACGCGGCATTTGCTCCGCTCCTTTGACGAGGCTCGGACATACGGCCTCCCGGCGGCCTGCGGCCGCGTAGGGAAAAGCGCGATTTAACCTTAAGGCGGCTTCAGGCCGCAGGTTTTGTCTTTGGGGGCCGCACCTGTCTGAGCCTCCCGCCAGGCCAGCGTGCAATCGAGCGTAATGCGGCCCGGCCGGAAATAGTTCCGCGGTTCGGCGGCGATTCGCGGCAGCGCCGCCGCTGCAACGCGGCAGCGGAATCGATGCTTTGCGAACACTATAGTCAGAAATAGTGTCGCGGTTGGGACGAGGCAAGCGGCCCCCGCTGGCTTTGCTGCTTTGACCGAAACCAAAGCAGAAAAGGGTCTTTCGGCTTCTCACTGCAAGTTCCTAACCGGACATTGCTGGGCAAGACCGAAAGGACGGCAAGAAATTAATTATCGCTTTGGCAAAAAGCCGGTCAAAAAAACGTAGGGGCGACCGGCCGGTCGCCCCTACACCCGGAGATACAATTCTACGCTACAATCAGGCCGTTGCTTTCCAAGACCGGGGCGCGGCACGCCGTGACATTAAGCCAACGCCCCGGCCAGGTCTTTCTCCGGCGTTGAGACCGGCCGCAAGTTGAAAGTCTCCACCAGCACCTTGAGCACGTTCGGGCCGATGAAAGCCGGCAGGCTGGGGCCCAGGCGCATGTTCTTGATACCCAGATGCAGAAGGGTGAGCAGGATGCAGACCGCTTTCTGCTCGTACCAGCTCAGGATTATCGAGAGCGGCAGGTCGTTCACCCCGCAGCCGAACGCCTTGGCCAGGGCCAGGGCGATCTGTATCGCCGAGTAGGCGTCGTTGCACTGGCCGATGTCCAGAAGGCGCGGGATGCCCTCGATGTCGCCGAATTCGAGCTTGTTGAACCTGAACTTGCCGCAGGCCAGGGTGAGGATCAGCGAGTCGGAGGGGATTTTCTCGGCCAACTCGGTGTAGTAGTTGCGCCCCGGCTTGGCCCCATCGCAGCCGCCCACCAGGTAGAAATGTTTGATCCGTCCGGCCTTGACCAGCTCGATCACCTTGCCCGCCACGCCCAGCACCGCGTTGTGCGCGAAGCCCACGGTGATCTCTTTCAGAGCCTCGTCCTTCTTGAACCCCGGCGCGGCCAGGGCGGCCTGGATCACCGGGCCGAAATCGCGGTCCGCGATGTGGGTCACCCCGGGCCACTGGACCAGTCCGCAGGTGAAAATCCTCGCTTGGTAGCTTTCCTTGGGTTTCTGGATGCAGTTGGTGGTCATCAGGATTGCACCTGGGAACTCCTCGAACTCACGGCGCTGGTCCTGCCACGCGCCGCCGTAGTTGCCGGCCAGGTGCGGGTGTTTCTTGAGCCCGGGATAGCCGTGGGCCGGGAGCATCTCGCCGTGGGTGTAAATGTCGATCCCCTGGCCCGCGGTTTGTTCGAGCAGGGCCTGCAGATCGCGCAGATCGTGGCCCGAGACCAGGATACACTTGCCGGCGCGCGGGGTGACACGCACGCGGGTTGGCTCCGGGTGGCCGTAAGCCCCGGTGTTGGCCGCATCCAGCAACTCCATCACGCGCAGGTTGACCTCCCCGGTGCGCATGGCCATACTCACCAGTGAGTCCACATCCGAGGGATTGCCGGCCAGGAAATCCAGGGCCTCGTGGAAGAACGCGTACACGGCCGGGTCCTCGCTCCCCAGTATCCGGGCGTGATCGGCATAGGCGGCCATGCCTTTCAGGCCGTAGAGGATCAGCTCCTGCAGGCCCGAGACATCCGGCCCGAACTGACGGCGGCGGCTTTCGACCCCGGCTTCGAGGCCTTGGGAGACAAGTCCCGACTTGTCCGCGGCCGGCTCCCATATCGACGGTCCGCCGAGTGCCTCCGGCTGGACACCCTTCCCACGGCAGGCCCGCAGGTACAACTCGCGCGCCCCCGCCTTGACCGCCGCGCCCCGGCGGATGAACACCTCTATACTCGCCGGGTCGAAATTCACGTTCGTCACCGTGGTGAACAGCGCCTCGATGACGAACTGGTCGATCTCACGGTCGGAGGCGCCCAGGCGGCGCGCGTGGTGGGCGTACTGCGACACTCCTTTTGTCACCTGGACCAGAAGGTCCTGGAAGACCGCGGTCTCGGGGTCTTTGCCGCAGATACCGAAAGAGGTGCAGCCCGCACCGTTGGCGGTCTGTTCGCACTGATAGCAGAACATGCTCATGGCTTTGCTCCTTACCGGACAGAAAGTGCCTGCCGCTGTCTCCGGACAGTCCGGTGGCCTGGGCAGGCGGGTGTGAGTTTGTCCACGCGGGGAAACCGGTGGCGTGAATATCTGAATCGGAACCGCTGGTGATGAAAGGATGATACTAAAAACATATCAGGATAAGGATATCTTAAATTAGAACAAACAAGAGGGCCTGTCAAGAGCCGGACGGATTATTTTCGGAATGGGCGCGCGGAGGCTGCCCGGGCGCAGGCGCCCCAGGTGCAGGATACAATACATCCGGATCGGCCGGTTGTTCCCGAAGAAACGCGAAACGGCCGCCCGCGGGCGGCCGTTCCCGAAGTGCCGTTTTTGTCTCGCTCAAACGCGCTGGTAATTGGAGCCGCTCTCGAAGCCCTCGACCTTGAACAGCGGGTCATCCCCCACCAGCTCTTTCAAATCCTCCGGCCCGATCCGGTGGTAGAACGCCGGGACAAGCCAGCCGGGGTTGTCCTGAAGCGGCCCGCGCAGGAACGGGGTTTCATCGGGGTCCCGCACCAGGGACTCGCTGGTTGGAGTGCCGGGGTAGAGGCGGATCACGCTGTTGAGGCCCACGCTCTGCGCTCCCACCTGGCGCAGGCGCTCCAGGTCGCGCCGTATGCCCGCGGGCGTGTCGCCGGGCAGGCCGCAGAGGAAATCCACCGCCAGGCGCAGCCCGAACTCGTGGCACCAGGAGCCCAGGTGCGCGGCATGCTCCGGCCAGGAGCTGTCGCCGGTGGGCAGGCTCAGGGTGACCATCCAGGCCCCGCTGGCGGCCAGAAGGCGCAGCAACTCGCGTTCGGCCGGTGTGCTTTTAAGATAGAGCGCCCAGCGCAGGGGCAGCCGGGCCGCGATCAGGGCGTTGAGGAAACCGTAGCAGTGCTCCAGGTTCTGGTTGAACTCCGAGTCGCAGAGGTGGAACTCGCTGATCCCGAGTCCGGTCAGGTGTTGCAGCTCGCGCACCACGGCGGCCGGGTCACGGTAGAGCATGCGTCCGCCCGCCTCCGGACAGTAGGCGCAGCCACCCAGGCAGCCTTTCTGGGTCTCGAACCCGGCCAGGCCGCCCTGGGACAGGTAGGCCGGGTAATCGATATCCCGGCCGCGCTGCGTGACCTCCAGCGCCGGGTCGATCCCTGCGGCCCAGCCATCCAGAAGGGGATTCTCCGGCGGAGCGCCAGCCTCCAGGGCGGCGAGCAGCGCGGGCAGGGCTCGCTCCCCCGGGCCGACAATCCCATAGTCCGCGCCCAGGTACTGACGGGCTGTGCCGCGAAACGCGCTGAACCCCGCGCCCCCCAGGACCGTTATCACGCCCTCGGCCTTGAGCCGGGCGATCAGGGGCTTCATCTCGTCCAGGAAAAAGCGGTTGCCCAGGTAGAGCACGCTGTCCACGTTGCGCACCGTGACCGCGGCCAATGCGGGGCGGAAACTTTCCACGGCAGCGGCCAGGGCGGCCTCCGGGTCGGGAGCGAAAGTCAGGTCGGCGATGCGGGTGGTGTGGCCGGCCGCCTCCAGGGCCGCCTGAAGGTACTCCAGGGCCAGCGGCGGCACGGGCGGGGTGACGAAACGGTTGGGGTTGACCAGCAGCACGCGGCTCAAGACTCTCTCCTTTTTTCCGGCTAAGATATGGACTGTAGTGGCACGGCGCGCCGGGCCCGATTACTCAGGATTGAATCCCCCTCGATCCCAGCAATGTCCGGTTAGGTTTTTGCATAGAATGTTATGGGCGAACACAGTGTTCGTATCGGAATGACTCGATCCTGGGTTAAAGCCAAGCCTCGTGCGGCTGACAGGCCGCCGTTGTTGCCTTGGGGGGCCGCACCTGTCTGAGCCTCCCGCCAGGGCAGCGTGTAATCGAACGTGAAACGGCCGGGGCTGAAA
>JAJFUG010000154.1 GCA_021372515.1 bacterium | reverse complement strand
GTGGCGCGCTGCCTGCCCTCGATAGAAATGCTGCGCCTGGTGTCGAGCGGCACCGAGGCCACCATGACCGCCCTGCGCCTGGCGCGCGCGTTCACCGGCCGCAGCCTGATAGTCAAATGCGAGGGCTGCTACCACGGCCATTCTGACAGTTTCCTGGTCAAAGCCGGCTCGGGGGGGGCCACTTTCGGAGTGCCGGACAGCGCCGGTGTGCCCAGGGAGCTTTCCGCTCTCACCGTGAATGTCCCCTATAATGACCCCGCGGCCCTGGAGCGCGTGCTGGCCGAGTGCGGCGGCAACGTGGCCGCGATGATCGTGGAGCCGGTGGCGGGCAACATGGGCGTGGTGCCGCCCGCGCCGGGCTATCTGGAGCGCTTGCGCGAGCTGACCCGCAGGCACGGGGCGCTGCTCATTTTCGATGAGGTCATCACCGGGTTCCGCCTGGGGCGTGGCGGGGCGCAGGAGCGCTACGGGATCACGCCGGACCTGACCTGCCTGGGCAAGATCATCGGCGGGGGGCTGCCGGTGGGCGCGGTGGGCGGACGGCGTGAGATCATGGAGATGCTTTCGCCCCTGGGGCCGGTCTACCAGGCCGGGACGCTTTCGGGCAACCCGCTGGCCGTGGCCGCGGGCCTCTACATGCTCGACAGGCTGGACAAGCAGCCGCCCTATGACTACCTTGAGTCCCTGGCCGCCCGTCTGGAGGCCGGCCTGCGCTCCAGCCTGAAAGATGCGGGCGTGGAGGGTTGCGTCAACCGCGTGGGCAGCCTGATGACCCTCTTTTTCACCGCCGGCCCGGTGACCGATTTCAGCTCGGCCCAGCGCGCCGACCGCGGGCTGTTCGGACGGTTCTTCCAGGCCATGCTGGAGCGCGGGGTGTTCCTCGCCCCCAGCCAGTTCGAGGCCGCCTTTGTTAGCGCCGCCATGAGCGAGGCCGATATCGACCTGGCGCTCGAGGCCGGACAAGGGGCCTTGAAAGAAGCGGCAGGTTTGTGATATAATCTCTCTTCCGCCGGATGGAGCTGCCACCCGACCGGCGTACTGGCGTTTGCCTTCCGGCAGGCGCGCAACCGTAAGCCTCAAAGAACAGACCCAGCATGGGCCATACCCCCCGAGCGCTTCACCCGATACTCCGCCCGGCCGCAGTCTGCCTGGCGCTGGCCGCGCTGTGCCAGACGGTTTCCTGCCACCGGGCCCGTGTTGTGCCCGAGCGCCCGGCCAAGCCCACCGTTCCGGCGGCCAAGCCGGCGCCGGTCACTCCCGCGCCCCGGGCCGAGAGCGGCGAGCCCTCCGTGCGTGTGCTGCTCATGGAGGATGTGCCGGTGGTGCGCCTGGGCGGCGCGGACAAGGGTGTGGTGTTCCGGGACGCCTCCTCCAGCGCGGATATCGCCATGCTTTCAGCAGATGAGGCCTGGGACGCCGTGCGGTTCAGCGAGAAAGCCCAGCTCAGGGTGGCCATGCCGGATGGCCGGGTCAGCCGCGACCATCCCTCCGGAGTCTACGCCGAGGCCCCCGGCGGCGGACCGGTCACAGTGAACGGCAAGGCCTACCGCGGCCGGATCTATATCTACACCATGAGCAACGGCAACCTTCGCGCGATCAACGTGTTGCCCCTGGAGCAGTACCTGCGCTCGGTGGTGCCGGTGGAGATCGGCACCCTGGACGAGAATTACATGGAGGCGCTCAAGGCCCAGGCCGTGGTGGCGCGCAGTTTCGCCCTGGCCAAGATGCAGCAGCGCCGCGGCTCGCCGTTCGACATGAGCGCCGACACGGGCGACCAGGTCTACCTGGGCGTGTCGCGCGAGGCCCGCGCCACCGACCGCGCAGTCGAGGCCACCCGCGGCGAGGTGATAACCTACAAAGGGCAGGTGATCACCGCCTACTACCACAGCACCTGCGGCGGCCGCACCGCCGACCCGGCCGAGGTCTGGGGCGAGGATTTCGCCCGCACGGCCGGGTTCCTGGGCTCGGTGGAGGATGACGGTTTCGACAAGGGCTCGCGCTGGGAGACCTGGCGGGTCAAATGGACCCGCAAGCAGCTGTTGGACCAGGTCCGCAAGTACCTGCCCGGCACGCTGGGGATGAGTGCGGCCCAGGTGGGCGAGCCCAAGGACATCGAGGTCGCCGAGCACGGGCTGTCGGGGCGGAACGCGCGGCTGAAGATCACCACGGACAAGAGCAGCTTCGAGGTGCGCGGCGACCAGATACGCCGCGTGCTGCGCCAGCCGGACGGCGCGATGCTGCCCAGCACGCTGTTCTCCCTCTCGGCGGCCAAGGAGAAGGGGGAAACGGTGGTGGTGGCCGAGGGCCGCGGGTTTGGCCACGGGCTGGGCATGTGCCAGTGGGGCGCGCGCATGCGCGCCGAGCAGGGCCAGAACTACAGGAATATCCTGGAGCACTACTACCGGGACATCAAGCTGGAAAAGAAATACTGAGGAAAGCGGTTGGAAGGAAAATTATAAAGAAAAAATCAAGGGGCGCGGTAATATCCGTGCCCCTTGTTGTTATACACCGGAATCACGGATGCCGTGGGATTGTCGTAGGGGCGAACCTTGTGTTCGCCCGTTGTACTTTAGTTTGCGCCTTTGCCGTTACACACCCCGCCCGCTGGCGCGGGCACCCCTTTCAAGAGGGGAGAGGCCTGCCACGGCCACTGCCTCATACGATATACGTAGGGGCGGGTTTCAAACCCGCCCCTGTATTGTGATACGTTGTGATTTTGCCCTTGGATAATCCCACTCACGGCATCTTTATCGAGCGGCTGAATGTGGCCGTGTTGTGGAACTCGTCCAGAATCTGCACAGCCACCGTGTGCTCGCCCGGGGCCAGATTGCCAAACTCCTCCCGGTAGCTCTCCCTCGGTGTGTCGGCGATCCCATCCTGCGGGAACACCGCGCGCCAGCGCTCCCCATCCAGCGAGACCTGCGCCTCGCCGATCCTTCCCACCGCATCCGCCGCCTCGAATGTCAGCACGACCGCTTTGCCCTGGCTGCGGCTGAGCGAGATTTTCTCGGCCACGGGCGGAGTGTTGTCCACCAGGAACCGCTCGCTGACACGCTCGGTCAGACAGGCGCGCGCTCCCGGGTTGTCGGTCGAGTCCATGGCCGTGACTTTCAGCACGTACCAGCCGTCCGACATGCTCTCGGTGCTCCAGGTGAGCGCGTTGTCGCTCAGGCCCAGGGCCAGGGGCCGCCAGGCGCTTTCATCCACACCGCGGAAATACACGCTGTAGCGCAGCTCGTCCCCGTTGGCGTCGCTGGCGTTCCAGCCGGCCATGCGCATGCCGCGGGCGTACTCTTTCTTGCCGGAGAACGGGTTGGAGGTGGAGCCGGAGTTTTTCTTGGGGTTGACCAGTTGCTCGGCCTCATCCGGCATGTCCACGATCAGAATCTCGGAGCCGGAGGAGGAGCCGGAGCCGCCCTTGCGGATGAACACCCCCTGGGGCATGAACTTGATCCGGCTGAGAAGAGGGGGCCGGTTGCGGCGCAGGTACGAGACGTTCACCTCCTCGACCGAGGGGCTCGCCCCGGCGCTGCGGCTTGAAAGGATGGCCTCCCACTGGAAATACATCCGCGCCGGCGACTGGATCTGCGCGCCCATGCCCGGGCTGAAAGGCGCGGACCAGGCGCTCCAGGTGGTGTCGGGCCGGGAGGTGTTGCCGCTGCGGGTGCGGAACCGGACCTGGGCGCCCTCGGGTGAGTCGCCTTTCCAGGTGATAGCGCCCCACTCGGCCGGAAGGCCCGCGTTGTATACCTGGCTCTGGAACGAGCCCTCGCTGCGGCAGCCTCCTGAAAGCTCCAGTATCTTGCCCATGTTGCTGGTGGCGATAAGGGTCCGCCCGCCGGACGGATCGCAAAGGAACGCGGTGGCCTGGTCATCCGGGAACGGGCAGAGCAGGGCCTGGTCGCCCAGGCGGTCCACGCTGCAGAGGTTCGACTTGTCCTTGGTCGAGACGAACAGCACCCGTCCGCGGCTGTCGAGTCCGGCGGCCAGAAGGGTCTCGCCGCTGCCCTGCCAGATACGGGTGGGGAAACGGTCGGTGTCGAAGAAATAGATTTCGCTGGAGGCCGATTCGCCCAGTTGCATGGCCGGCATCTGGATCACGAACTGTCCGGCCTGCTTGTCCTGGTCCTGGCCGGAGTCGCCCTCTTTCTGTTCCACGGCCGAGGCGCTCTGGCCGCTGCGGGCGGCCTGGGGCGGCAGCAGCGGGCTGGGCTGCTCGCCGGGCGACTGCATGGTGAACGCGGTGACGAACAGGCCGTTGTCCTTGTCCACCAGGATCGAGCGGATGTCTTTCATCTGGCTGTCGTAGAGGATCGAGACCGCGCCGGCTGGGCTGACCTGGTAAAGAAGGCCCTTGCCGCTGCTGCCGGCCAGGAGATTTCCGCTACGGTCCAGGGCCAGGGCGATTATATGCTGGTCATCCGAGCGCAGGACAGCCTGGCCCTTGCCGCTGCCGACTATCCGGTAGACCGTCGCCGAGGGGCCGGCTGCGGCGTAGAGCACACCATCCGGAGCGACAAGCAGGGCCCAGATGTACTTTTCCGGCGGGTCGAACCACACCTCCGCCGTGGCGCCGTCCGCGCTCACCCGGTAAACGCGTCCCTCCGGCGAGGTGGCGGCGTAAATCGCCCCTGAGTGCGTATCCAGGGCCAGGGCCGAGACCTCCGGCTCCTCGAAGTGTCGCACCAGGATCGTGTCGCCATTCGCCTCCAGGCGCAGCAGCTTACCGTCATGGCCCGTGCCGGCCCAGACCCGCCCCTTGCCGTCCAGGACCAGGCTCCAGACCACCGGCTCGCCCAGGGCGGCCCGGGTGCGCAGCTCGGGGGCCAGGGCCAGGGTCTCGTTCTCCAGGATCGAGACCCCCTCGGGCTTGCCTTTCATGAAATCGGCGCGCGAGTTGTCGGTCCAGAACGAGGGGCCATCCGCCCGCGCGGAGGCGGCAGTCAGGAGCAGGAGAAAGGTCAGCGCATTTTTACTCAGCTTTGCGGACAAGGGGCCTCCCGAGTCACGATTGTAGCGCGCAGAGAGTCGCCGGGACACACTCACCGGTTCTGTTTATAGTCCAGCTGGAGAAGGCGGAACCCGCTGATCACGCAGTCGGCGGCCCGCTCGGTCTCGATCACCGAGACATCGGCCAGCGGGGTGATCGCGCCGCTGGTGTTGCCGGAGCGCAGCAGGCTCCAGACCGAAAGCGGCAGGTTGTCCAGCTCCCGGTTTTCCACCAGCAGACCGCGGTCCTGGCGGAAGATTTTCACGTATACACGGTCCTCGCGCCGGGAGGCGTTGATCAGCCGCACCAGGTGGGCCAGGCTGGTGTAGCGGAAACGGCTGGGGGAGAGCTGGAACTCGGTGCGCGTGAGCATATCCCCCGAGCCGACCAGCACGAACAGACGGGCATCCTCGCCCAGGTCGGGCAGCGGCAGGCGGAAACTCTCGCGCCGCTTGGGAGCGTCCAGCGGCTTGAGCAGCACGTCCAGCCCCAGCGTGTCGCCGGGATAGACCGTGGTCCGGTCGAGGTAGACCTCGCTGACCAGCGCCCGCGGGTTGCCGTCGCGGATGTTCAGGTCCAGCTCCACCTTCCTCACATCCGCCGGGCCGAACTGGTTGGCGTAGAGGTACTGGAGCGCCATCTGCACCGACTGGATCGCCTCCACCGGGGCGTTCGGGCCGGCCAGCAGGTCGTTTATCTCCACTGGCGGAAGGCCGCCGCCCAGCTCGATCCGGGCCTGAACACGGTAGGTGCGCTCGGTCACGATGTCCCCGCGCGAGGTGAGCGAGTTGAGCAGCACCAGCGAGGACAGGGTGGGAGTGAGCCGCTTGTGGCGGACCAGCTCGAAGTAGTATTCCTCGTGCCCGCGCTCGCTGTCGTCCAGCTTCAGGCGGAACGGCAGCAAGTCGGGCGTGCCGCCCAGCAGCCCCAGCACGCCGTTGGCGTGGTCGGTGCGGATCGTGCCCAGGCAGCGGGTGGCGTTGGAAAGCTTGAACGAGCTGGACAGGTTGGGCAGCACAGTGACAATGTCCGCGGCGGTCATCGGGAAATTGACCGGCCCGAACTGCAGGAACGGGTGGCCGAAAGCCAGGATTTTGTTGCCATCCCGCCAGGTCAGGGTGCCGGTGGCGGCCAGGGAGAGGTCGCCGCGCACGAGCTGGGCCGCCACTGGGGCCCCGGCCTCGAAAGGCCCGGTCTGGATCGTTGTGTCGGCCCCACCGGCCGAGCCGCCCAGCACCGGGACCAGCCCCAGGCGGCGGAACGCGGGGCCGAAACGCTCGATCACCTCGGGGCGGCAGCCGGAGAAAACCAGCGGCACAGCCAGGCGCTCCAGGTGCGCGGCCGTTGACCCGGCGTCAGAACCCACGCTTACCGGCTGATCCTGGGCCAGAAGCGGGTCGGCCGGGGCCTGGAACGGGTTGTAGATTTCCCCGGTGGAGCCGGGGTTCAGTATCTGACCCTCCGGGGTCTGCTCGGCCGGGGCCGAGCCGGTGGTGTCGACCGGGATGTCCAGCATCTGCTGGATGGGGGTGATACCTGCAATCGGGTCCTTGGAAAAGCTCCAGCCGTAGGCCACCGCGCCGATCAGCTTCCCGTCGATGTACACCGGGCTGCCACTCATGCCGGCCACCACGCCGGTGTGCTGGAGGCGCTCGCCCAGCAGCTCGACCAGGATCACATCCTTGCGGGGCATGAAATTGTTCAGCGTGCCCAGGATACGCACCTGGAATTCCTCGATGCTGTCGCCGTGGAACACGGTCCGTCCGTAGCCGGTCATGCCGGGACGGACCTGCTCGATCGGCAGGATCGGGATGGGCGAGGCCACGCAGGGCCGGCAGCAGAAAAGCGCGGCGGCAAGTGATAGATGGCGGAGCTGCAATGTCATACCGCATCCCGGTGGAGCTGACTGATAGAGTCGGGAAAAGAATGCTTAAATTACGGTAATTTAAGGATTACGAGCCGGTTTGTCAATCCGGAACGCTGTCCTGGACCGGGCGGCCCACATAGCGCAACAGCGCCCAGAGGACAGCCACGCTCAGGAGGATGGACACGAACGGGTGGATAAACCCCATCGCGGCGGGAAGATAGCCTATGACAGTGGTTACTCCGCCCACCACCAGGGCGTAGGGAAGCTGGGTGCGCACATGGTCCACGTGGTCGGCGCCGCTGGCCATCGAACTCATGATCGTGGTGTCGCTGATAGGGCTGCAGTGGTCGCCGAACACCGCTCCCGACAGCACCGCCCCGACTGTGGCCACCATGGTCAGGTCCACGACCTCGGGCGACAGACCGGCATCCAGTGGAAGGTAATGCGCCAGGGGGACCACCAGCGGCATCAGTATCGCCATCGTGCCCCAGGAGGTCCCGGTGGAGAAACTGATCGCCGCGCCGAGGACGAAAGTGAGCGCAGGCAGGAACCCGGGCTTGAGGAAGCCGCGGGAGATGTTCAGCAGGTAGTTGGCCGTGTTCAGGTCGGTGCAGATGATCTGGATCACCCGGGCCAGGGTGAGGATTATCATGGCGATGGTCAGGGACTTGAAACCGATGATGAACGAGTCCACGCACTCGCGCAGGTTCATGATCCGCTGCGCCATCGACATGGCCATGGCGGTGAACGTGCCGGCGAAAGCCGCCCAGAGCAGCACCTGGAACGGGTCGGCCGCGCCGATGACGTTGTAGAGGGTCGGCGCCTTGCCCCCCGCCGCGGCGTTGTGCAGTCCGCTGGCGTAGAGTCCGGCCAGCAGCACCGCGCTCATCACTCCGATCGGCACGATGGCGTTGTACCAGCGCGGCGGGGCGTCCGAGGAGTCCTGCAAGCGGGTCATCTCGTCATCCACCAGCGGCTGGGCGCGTGGGCCCAGCACCTCACCGGTGCTGAACGCACGGCTCTCGGCCTGGCGCATCGGCCCGAAATCCCTGCCGGTCAGGGCCACCAGCAGGACAAAGATGATGGTCACTATCGAGTAGAAATTGAACGGCACCGCGCGCAGGAACAGCCAGTAGGCGTTGATATCCAGGCCCAGCTCGGAGATGGATGTGCCCAGCAGCCCCAGCTCGAACCCGATCCAGGTGGAGATCAGCGCCACGCAGGCCACCGGGGCCGAGGTGCTGTCCACGATGTAGGAAAGCTTTTCGCGCGAGATGCGCAGCTTGTCCGTGAACGGCCGCATCGTG
Source organism: bacterium (assembly GCA_021372515.1). Lineage (NCBI taxonomy): Bacteria > bacterium. The sequence continues at coordinate 35,107 of JAJFUG010000154.1, read as the reverse complement.
TTGCCGACCATCAGGGTGTTGGAATAGTCGTCAAAGAAAATCAGCAGCCCCAGCAGCCAGGTGCTCACCTGGCCCATGCGGCGGCTGACCGCCAGACGGGAGAAACGCTCGACCAGGCCGGTGGCCCCGCCCGAGCGGGCGATCAGGCCCACCATGCCGCCCAGGGTCATGCTGAAAACGATTATCCGCACATGGTCCCGGTCGGTCATGGCCTGGACGAAATAGGTGTCGATCAGGCGGACCAGGCCGGTCCAGGGGTTGATCCCGGCCAGCAGGCTCGTTCCGACCCAGATGCCCAGGAAAAGGGCGGGCAGCACCTGGCGGAACATCAGAGCGAAAATGATAGCAACCAGGGGGGGCAGCAGGGTCAGGAAACCGGGAAGCACACGCAGGCCGCTCTCCAGGTGCACCCCGGCGCGCGAGGCGCTCACGGTGAACCGTCCGCTGCCTGGCGCGGTTAGCGTGGCCTTGCCGCTGGAATCGGTCACGGCGCTGGCCAGCACCGACTGCCCGTCTTTCAGCTCGACGGTCCAGCCAGCCGCGCCGGCGCTGTCCCCGGCTGAGCCGTCCAGCGAGAACGCAATCGGAGTGTCGGCGAACGAGACCACCGGCAGCTCGAGCCGCTGCGCAGACCCCTCGGGTGAACCGGCCCGGGCCGGCGCCGCCCAGGCGAGAAAGGCCGCGGCAAGCAGGGCGGAAAGTCGCAGGAGTGGGCGAAATCGCACAAACTGGTGCATGCCGGTTTCCGATATGCAGTGGGAACTCTTTGCCGGTCTCTGAGAGACTGCCGGGTAAAAGAAGAGTAGAACATAGTCCATCTCGACTCCGTAGTCAATAATAAGGGAAAATCCGTGCGGGGTATGTTTTTTGCTAATTTGGAAACTTTTGGAAATATGTGGAGTTTTATGCATAATTTGTATGGAGGGTTAATGAACAGGCCTGTGACTCTATCGATAACGGTCCTGTGCTGGATTGTTCTCGGGTTGTCCGGCTGTGAGCAGCGCGGGGCCTCGCCCTTTTTCCTGGGAGGCAGCCAGGAAGACAACCCCGAGCGCCCCGTGGCGCCGCTGTCGATCCTGGCCGGAGGCGAAAAGAGCGAGGCGGACAGTTGCCGGATCGAGACCAGCCGCAAGGACAGCCTCATTTTCCTGGAGGCAGTGGTCAGTCCGCTCATCCCGGATAGGATCGGCGACCGCTATGTGAAGATCACGCTGGATGTCTCGGTGGGACTGCACACCAGCGGAGCGATCATCTCCGACACTCTGGCGGTCGAGCTGGACGGGCCGGGCAGCTACCCGCTCATGCTGAAAGTGGAGAACGCATCCCTGCTGGCCGTGGGGGGCAACGACGTGGCCGTGACCGCCCTGACCCGTTACCTGGACGGCACGGGCGGGCTGGTCGCCCCGCTGGGCCGGGAACTCAGATACTGTAACCTTGTCTGGTGACAAATGGCATTCGACGCTGAAAAAGCGGACAATGACGGCGGCCGTATCCCCGATCCGCCCTCTCCGCCCTCGGATGACTCGCTGGGGCGGAGTGAGCCTGTACGTCAGGGCCGTGAACAGGATATGCAGCCCAGCAGCTCGGGGGACCTGAAAGAGGAAAAGGTGCGAGCGGAGGCCCAGTTCATCGATTTCGATGTCTGGGTCGGCACGCTGGAGGCCAATTTCGGCCTGGATTTCGAGAAGGTGCTCACCCGCGCCTTCGGACCCGACTGGCTGAATATGATCAATGCGCGCATCGCCGCGGGCGAGGATTTCTCCGCTGTGGTCCAGGAACTCAGGTATAAGCTGGGCGGGCCCTCGAAGATCGAGCGGGATGACAGCGACCTCGATTCCGGGGGGATCACGTTCGAGGCCCTCGGCCGGGCCGAGGTCATCGGCGAGCCGGGTCACGGGAGCCTGGACGAGGAACAGGACGAGGATAATTCCCTCCTTCTGCGCGCCCGCCGCAAGGAAATGCTGGGCGAGGACAAGCTGAGGGTCGATTCCCAGCCGGACCGCTATCAGGAAGAGACCCTCCTTCTGTACAAGGACAAGGAAAAAGAGCAGAAATCCGCGGAAGACGAGATGATCCTGATGGACCGCAAGGATTTTTCCCGTCTCAGCTATTACGCCAGCAAGGAAATGGGGCGTTTGGGCAAGGACAAGCTCAAGGACCGGGCCTCGCGCAAGGGGGACTGGTGGAAGATGGGCCCCCAGGCCGGACCCTGGGCCAGGACCTTCCTGATCCTGGGAGCGCTGTTTCTGCTCTGGGTGCTTTTCAGCCTGGGCAGCTATATCTATTTCACCTCCACTTCCGGCCGCCTGATAAACGCATACCCGCCCGACCTGGCGTTCCGTCCCTCCACGGCGCTGCACAAGCAGGGGGTCCTGGCCGCAGTCAACCCGGACAGCAGCGAGACGCCGCTGCTGTTTTTCTTCTACCGGCCGACGATCCTTCGCCTCGAGGTGAACATGCTCTCCTCGCAGGGGCAGCGGCGCTACGATCTGTCGATAGCCAGGTCCGGGCTGCTGGTGATCCCGCATTCTCCGGAGCGCGATTCCGTGGCCGTGGTGGCGCACTATAGCCAGCGCCTGCCCCTGGCCCTGCCGGCCCTGCTGGGATGGCCCCTGTTCAGCCTGGACATCGACGGGGTGACGACGTTGCAGGCGTTTGAGACTCCGGCCAGCGCCATATTCCCCGGATTGATATTCCTCGAGCTGCGCGGGCCGCAGAACGAGACGCTGGGCCAGGCCTATCTGGCCCGCAACCGTCTGAACATCCACTGGGACGACCGCTCCGGGCTGAGCGGCGCGTCTGTCGATAAACTCGCCTCCAGATTGATGTTGCTTTTTACCCTCCTCGACATATAGTTTCACTCTGGGCGTCGTTCTTTCTTTACCGTCCCGGCGGTATCAACCTTGGATAGAGACGGGTTTCTGCTCCGTATGAGAAAGCGGCATTTTTTTATTCTCATTTCCGTGTTCTGCCTGCTTCTCGACGGCCCGCCGTCTCTGCGGGCGCAAAACGAGGTCCAGCCCTGGCAGGCCGAGGACACCGGCCGTCTGCGCGAGGTGCTGCGGCGCAACAACTACCTGGTGTTCCGGGCCGACACCGTGCTGCTGCCCGATTCCGCCGCCCTGGACAAGGACCTGGTGTTCGTGGGCTGCAAGGCGGCGGTCGACCGCCCGGTCAACGGCAGCGTGGTGGTGCTGGACGGTGAACTGGGGCTGCGCTGGCGCTCGCGGGTGAGCGGGGACGTGTTCCTGGTGCGCGGGGCGCTGTTCCAATCGCGACGCGCGGAGCTGGCCGGGAAAATCTGCCGGACCACCGCCGCCGAGGTCTATCGGGTGGTGATCGACAACCTGGGCGATGCCGCCCGCGGCGTGCCGCTGCGCCTGGAGTTCCAGACCAACCGCATGGGTGGGTTCCTGCTCGAGGGCTACGACCGGGTGGATGGGTTCTCGGTCTCCTGGGGCTTTAAGCTCATCGACCCGGATTTCAAGAAAAGCCCGCTGATCGAGGCCAAGCTGATCACCGCCACCACGCGCCAGGCTTTCGGGTTCGACTCGCGCCTGGAGCTGCCCCTGGACAAGCAGCGCCGCTACGTGTTCGGCCTGGCGGGCCATTCCATGACCGACACCAACGACCGCTGGCGCCTGGCCGACCTGGAGAACTCGGTCAAGGCGTTCCTGTTCGGCTACGATTACCGCTATTATTTCAAGCGCGAGGGTTACAGCCTTTTTTTCCGCCGCACATACGGCAAGCGTTCGAGCCTGCGCCTTAGCTGGAACAACGAGCGCTACTACAGCCTGAAAAACCTCTCTCCGTTCACGTTTCTGGCCCAGGAGACTTTCGCCCCGAACCTGCCCGTGTACTCGGGGCCGATCAACAGCCTGACTTTAAGCGGTGTGCTGGATACGCGCGACGATGAGTTCATCACCCGGGAGGGGTTCCGGATCAGCGCCGAGGGTGAGATCGCGGGCGGCCGCCTGGGCGGCCGCAGTTCTTTCAGCCGTTTCGACCTCGACATCAAGCGCTGGGACACCTTTTTCAAGCGTCACCACACGTTTCTCTGGGGCAAGGTGGCCGGGTCCGACCGCTCGCTGCCGTTCCAGCGCTGCTACACTCTGGGCAACACCCTGCGCGCCTACAACAATTTCGATTTCTCCGGCGACCGCCTTCTGATGGCCCAGGCCTCCTACGGCTATGAGATGCCCGGCCTGCCGCTGCTGGACTACCTGTTTTTCGACTGGTGCCCGCAGGTTGTGTTCGAGACCGGCAACGCCTATTTCCGGACCGATCCGGGCGGACGCTACGGCGATCTGAAGAGCGATCTGGGCCTGGGGGTCTGCGGGCGGACCCTGCTCGGGCAGTTAGCCGTGCACTGGTTCAGGAACCTGGACGGGGCGGATATCGATGCGAGGATTCGCATTTCGCTCGATATGAACATATTCGAATAGGAAACGGATGCTTCCGATCGCATTCCCGGCGGCGCTGGCCGCGGCCGCCCTGCTTGTCTGGCTGCGGGTGCGCCGCAACGTGCGCCCCCGCCTGAAAGTGCGGGCGCTGGAACTCGACTGCCCGGCCCTGCCGGAGCGGCCGCTGGAAATACTGCACGTCTCCGACCTGCATATCTCGCGGCGCACGCTCTGGCGCCTGGAGGCCCTGTACCGGGCCGCGGGCCGCGAGTGGGACCTGGTGCTGGCGAGCGGCGATTTCGCCGAGGAGCCGCAGGGGATCGAGCCGGTGGCGCGCGCCCTGGGGGCCCTGCGCTCGCGCTGCGGGATTTGGGCCGTGCTGGGAAACCACGACTATCTTCACTACAAGGCGGACACGCCGGCCCGCTGGCTGCAAGTGCTCCTGGGCAGCCTGCGTCACGGGCGCTGCGACAGGCTGAGCCTGGAATTCGAGGTGGGGCCGCTGGTGGAATCGCTGGAGCGCCACGGGGTGCGGGTGCTGCGCAACGCGGTGGAGGAGGGAAAGCTGGATGGCGGCGGGACGTTCCAGATTTTCGGGATCGATGACCCGGTCACGGGTCACGACAACCCGCGCCGTCTGTACGGCAGCCAGGACCGCTGCGCCCTGCGCCTGGCCCTGACCCACGCCCCGACCCGCCTGGGCCTTCTGCGTCCGCTCGAGCCGCACCTGGTGCTCTGCGGGCACACCCATGGCGGGCAGGTGCGCCTGCCCTGGCTGGGGGCAGTCTCCACCGGAAGCCAGGCCTCGCGCCGTGCGGCCGGCGGGCTGATGACCCAGGACAGCCTGCGGGTGCATATCAGCCACGGGGCCGGTGCGGGGGTGGTGTTCCCCTGGCGCTTCGGCGCCCAGGCCGAGATCACTGTCCTGCGGTTGGGACGAAACGGTGCCCGGAAGCCCGATAAAACGAAAACCCCGGAGCGTTTTGAGGTAAAACCTTGAAAAGATCAGACTGTTTTTTTATTAATATAAGATAAAAATATTGGTGGCTGGCGTCCAATCCGGGCGCGGACCAGGCTTTCACGTGGAGGGAATATTGCCGACCACTGAGGCGATCAGGGCCAGGATCGAGGACTCGATCGAAAAAATGCCGAGTCTGCCCACCACTGTGGCTAAAGTGCTCCAGATAGCCAATGATCTGAATTCATCCGCGCGCGACCTGCTGACTGTCATCCAGATGGACCCGGTCCTGACCGCCAAGGTCCTCAAACTGATCAATTCGGCCTTTTTCGCCCTGCCCAACAAGGTCTCCCTCAAGCAGGCGATTGTCCTGCTGGGGATAAACACGCTGAAGAACATCGCCCTGTCCAGTGCGATCATCGGCTACATGGGCAAGAGCAAGGTCCAGGTGCGCGCTTTCGACCAGCACAAGTTCTGGGAGCACTCCCTGGGCACGGCCATCGCGGCCAAGCGCATCTCGCGCCGGGTGGTGACCGACCCGCAGCAGTGGGAGGAGTATTTTGTCGCCGGCCTGGTCCACGACATCGGCAAGGTGGTGATCGCCCTGTCGCTGCCCACCATGCTGGCCAAGTCGATCATGGTGGCCGAGGAGAAAAAACTCCCCAGCAACCTGGCCGAGCATGAGGTGATCGGGCTGGACCACTCCGAGGTCGGGGCGATGCTGGCCCGCAAATGGCGCCTGAGCGAGTCCCTGGTCAACGCCACGCTGCACCATCACGGCCCCACCGAGACGGATGACCGTCTGGCCTGGGTGGTCCACACGGCCAATTACTATGTCCTGACCGTCGGGTTCCTGAACTCGGGCGATTGCGCCGTGCCCTCGATCGAGACGAAAGCCTATCAGGTGCTTTCTCTGGCGCCCGAGTCTTTCGCTGAGATAATGGGCAACCTGGGCGAGGAAATCGGTAAAGCCTCCACTTTCCTAACCACTTGAGCGGGCGGTATACATGAAAGTCAGATTCTGGGGAGTCAGAGGCTCCATTCCGACACCCGGTCCCTCGACGGTCCGGTACGGGGGCAACACCACCTGCATGCAGCTGGTGGGCCAAGACAGTCCCACGATCGGCGGGGAGTACCTTCTGCTGGATGCCGGGACAGGGATCCGCGAGGCCGGCCTGGAGCTGATGAAAATGCCCAAGCCGCTCAGGATCAATATCCTGATCACCCACACCCACATGGACCATATCAACGGTTTCCCGTTCTTTGTCCCGGCTTTCGTCCCCGGCACGGTGATCAACATCTACGGCCCGGTGCACTACGAAAAGCGGCTGGAGGAGATTTTCGCCGGCCAGATGGATTACAGCTATTTCCCGATCAGCACGGCCCAGCTGGCCGCGGACATCAAGTTCCACGACCTCAAGGAATGCGAGTTCGACCTGGGGCCGCTGCACGTGACCACCCACTACATGAACCACCCAGTGCTCACCTTGGGCTACCGGATCACGGACAGCAGCGGCAAGTCGTTCATTTTCACCGGCGACCACGAGCCGTACTACGATTTCATCAACGAGGACGGTGGCGGGGGCATCGATTCGGATTTCGAGGACGTGCAGGCGATTGTGGACGAGCAGAACCGCCGGCTGGTGGAGTTCTTCCAGGGGGTGGATATCCTGGTGGCGGATGCCGCCTACACGCCGGAGGAGTACCTGACCCACAAGGGCTGGGGCCACAGCAGCACGGACCACGTGGTGGACTGGGCCCTGGCGGCGGGAGTGAAGAAGCTGGTGCTGTTCCATCACGAGCCGACACATAACGACGACAAGCTGGACGCGATGGAGCAGTATGCCCGGGAGCGGGCCGCTGGCAAGGGCGACGGCAGTCTGGTCGTGGTCAATGCCAGGGAGAGCCTGGTAGTGGATTAGTCAGGCCCGGACCGTGCCCCCGACAATGTGAGTTCGCGCCGCCGGCCGGGCAGGGTGCCTGTCCGGCGCTGTTTTTATCCACCCTGCACCTAAGAATTCCGAATGCGAAAAGTAAAGCTTGAGCTTCGCAAAACTGTCGACCAGAGCTACGACATCCTGATCGAGCCCGGCCTGTTGCAGCGCGCCGCCGAGACCGTGGTCCAGCGTTTCGGCCGCACCGCGGTGGCCGTTGTCACCGATACCAACGTGGCGGAGCGCTACGCCGAGCCCCTGGCGGGACGGCTGGCCGCGGCCGGCTGCCGTCAGGTTGAGGTGATCGCCATCCCGGCCGGCGAGGCCAGCAAGACCCGCGAGATCAAGGGCGAGGTGGAGGACAGCCTGTTTGCCTCCGGCCTGGGCCGCGACAGCCTGGTCCTGGCCCTGGGCGGGGGCGTGGTGGGCGACCTGGCCGGTTTCGTGGCCGCCACCTATGCCCGCGGGGTGATGTTCGTGCAGGCGCCCACCACGCTGCTTTCGATGCTCGACAGCAGCGTGGGCGGCAAAACCGGGGTGGATGTCCCCTGGGGCAAGAACATGGTGGGCGCTTTTCACCAGCCGTCCCTGGTGCTGATCGACCCGGCTGTCCTGGACAGCCTGCCCGCGGAACAGTTTTCCTCCGGTATGGCTGAGGCGGTCAAGCACGGGGTTATCCTGGACGGGTCGCTGTTCGAGTTCATCGAGGCGAAAAAGGATGCGATCCTGGCCCTGGAGCCGGAAACGCTCAGCACCCTGATCGAGCGCAACTGCGCGATCAAGGCCGCGGTGGTGAGCGAGGACGAGCGCGAGGGAAACCTGCGGCAGATCCTGAATTTCGGCCACACCCTGGGCCATGCCGTGGAGGCGCTTTCCGGTTTCAAGCTCCTGCACGGCCAGGCCGTGGCCGTGGGCATGGTCCTGGAGGCCGAGCTGTCCGCCGATCTGGGCCTGCTCCCGGAGAGCGATGTCGCGCGCCTGGAGGGGTTGCTCGCCGCGTTGGGCCTTCCCGTGCGGGTCGACCTTCCTGGGGTGAGCGCGCTGCGAATACTGGAGCACACCCGCTTGGACAAGAAAGCCCGCTCCGGGCAGGCGCGCTATGTCCTGCCCGCGAGGATCGGGGCGATGACAACGGACCCCCAGGGGCGCTACGGCCTGGAGGTGGAGGACCCGCTGGTGCTCAAGGTGCTGCGCCGCCGCGGCGCGCGCTGAGGGCGGGGAGGGCCGTTCAATCTGGAGTAAGGAGAAAACCCCGTTGGGGCGGCCCCCTGTGGCCGCCCAGGCAGAACAGTGCAGGCACAGGGGCCTGCCCCTGCATGGACAAGCTGAGGAATAACAGCAGCCAGAGCGCAAATCGGTATTAATACATTACTGCGATAGCGCTTGACAAATGATTGTCGTGCAATCCGGTGTGTGGGGGCTTTCAAGTAATGCATCCAACGTTGAACCCTCGTGGAGATTGACGTGGAACTGATCCGGACGGGCATAGAGGGGCTGGACGAGGTCCTGTACGGCGGAATCGTGCCGGACAACATGCTCCTTCTGGAGGGCACCCCGGGGGCGGGCAAAACCACCCTGGGCATCCAGTACATCCACAGCGGGGCGCTGCTCTACAACCAGCCGGGGATCATCATCACCTTCGAGGAGGAGCCCGAGAAGCTGTACCGGGATGCCGGGGTGTTCGGCTGGGACCTGGCCGGGCTGGAGAAGAAAAACCTGCTGCGCATCATCCCCTCCTCGCCCGAGGCGCTGCGCGAGATGCTCCTGCAGTCCGAGAGCCCGTTCTCGCGGCTGTCACGGGCCATCGGCGCCGGGCGTATCCTGGTCGACTCGATCACCCATTTCCGCCGCCTGACCGACAACACCCAGGAGCTGCGGGTGCTATTGAGCAAGTTCCTGGCCGGACTGAAAAAGATCACCACCTCCGCGGTGCTGATCAAAGAGATCGAGACCGCCGAGCGCGAGGGGGCGAACATCGAGGAGTACGTGGCCGACACGGTGCTGCGCCTGTCCTACGAGCAGCGCGGCAAGCACCGCCGCGAGCGTTTCCTCGAGGTGATCAAGTCGCGCGGCCAGAACCACATCTCGGGCCGTCACAGCTTCAAGTTCACCCCCACCGGCCTGGCGGTCTACCCGGTCTGCGCCGCGGTGGAGGCCGCCGCCGAGGGCTGCACCCGCGCCCCGCAGCCGCGCAGCGTGGAAAAGACCGGCATCCGCGGTCTGGATGACATGTGCCGCGGCGGGTTCCCGGCCGGAAGCGCCACTGTGGTGGCGGGAAGCAGCGGCACGGGCAAGACAGTGCTGGCCTCGCAGTTCATCCACGAGGGCCTCAAGAACCGTCAGAGCGCCCTTCTGGTCACGTTCCAGCACGATCCGCGCTCCCTGGTGGAGTTGAGCCGCTCCTGGGGCGTTTTCCTGGGCCGCTATGCCGAGGACAAGCAGCTGGCCGTGCTCCACCAGAGCTCGATCGGCCTGTCCGTGGACCAGCTCCTGTACGAGGTGCGCGAGCGTCTGCGCGAGCTTTCGCCGGTGCGGGTGGCGGTGGATGGGCTCACGCACCTCATTCAGGCCATCGATGACGAGAGCTACCTGCTGGACTACACCGGGGCCCTGCTGCGCCTGTTCGCCTGCCACGGCGTGACCAGCGTGTTCACCCTGGAGGTGGACAAGATGTTCGGCTCGTTCGAGATCAACAGCCAGCGCAGCCTGGGCCTGTTCGACAACCTGGTGCTGATGCGCTACGTGGAGCTGGAGGGCGACATCCGTCGGGCTATCGCGATCCTCAAGATGCGCGGCACGGACCACCACAAGTCGATCCAGGAGTTCCAGATCGGCAAGAACGGGATCGAGGTGGGGACTAAGTTCAGCGAGGGGGTGGATGTGATGGGCGGAGCGCCGCGGGCCAAGGTGGAGACCGTGGAGCTCAAGGACGTGCTGGAGGACACCGCCCGCTGGGTCGAGGCCAGCCGCCGTCTGCGCGAGAAACGGGAGCAGGGTCTGAGCTGATCAAAATAACGGGTGTTGAATCTGAAAGTTTCGAAGTCAAATACTCCATGCCGACATTGAAGAATCAGTGCAGGGGCATGGCATGCCGTGCCCGATTATTGGGATCAAATCCCCCTCAATCCCCCTTTGTCAAAGGGGGAGGTGATCTGCTCCCTCGGTGGTTTGCGTTGGTAAGAGATACGCCGGGAAGTTGAAGTATAAGTCGATTCAGCCGTGAAATGGAGAATCACCTTTGCAGGATCAGGCAATCCGCGATTTCATCGCCTCGGTGGCCGACAGCACGGTCAAGCTGGAGCTGCTCAGTTTCCTGGTGGACCATCCGTTCGCCCTGGACAACTGCGCCGGCCTGGCCAAGTGGCTCAACCTGGATGAAAAGACAGTCGAGGCGGCCCTGGCCGCCCTGGCGGAGCATGGAGTGGTCACCGGAAGCGGACGGGGCACGGGACAGGTCTGGTCGTTCGCCGGGGAATCCTCCCTGGCTGGAACGGCCCGGCAGGCGGTGGAGGCCTGGCGCCTGACCCGTGACTCGCTGCGGCGCGAGGTGCTGGAGCTGGAGCGCAGCCGGGACGCCCTGAACGAGCGCTACGAGGCGATCCTGCAGGCCGAGCGCGGCCGCACCGGGACGATCCTCAACAGCCTGGAGGAGGCGGTGCTGGTCACCGGGCGGGACAGCGCCGTGCTGTCGGTAAACGGAGCCCTGCTCCGGCGGTTCGGTGCGCCAGGCGCGGCGGCCCCCCGTGAGGGCAGCCCCCTGGAGCAGGTCCTGCCGGATGAGCCGGTGCGAAAGGCCGTGAGCGCGAGCCTGGAGGGCCTGGAAAAAGGTTCCGAGGTGGACCTGAGCCACGACAGCCGCTTCTACCGCCTGCGCAGCGTGCCGGTAACCGGGCCGGACGGCGCGGTGCTGGCAGCGGCCGGGGGCGGCTGGCTCGCCGCGGTCACCGTGTTCCGCGATGTCACCCGCGACCGCGAGATAGAGCGCATGCGCGAGGATTTCATCTCCATGCTCACCCACGACCTGATCAACCCGCTGGGAATTATCTATGGCAGCACGACCCTGATCGCGGGCGGCAAGGTGGGCGAGGTGACCGAGAAGCAGAAACGCCTTCTGGGCAACGTGGTCAAAAGCTGTGGCACCATGGAGCGGTTGATCCAGGATTTCCTGGTCGTGTCGCGCCTGGAGGCGGGCAAGCTGAACCTCAACCCCGAGCGGCTGGATATCAATTCACTGGTGCGGGACATCCTCCAGCTTTTCAGCGACCAGTTGCGCGAGAAGAGCCTGAGTGTCACGTTCCGGGCCGAGTACGAGCCGGGGGTGATCCAGGCCGACCCGGTGCAGTTAGAGCGAGTGATAACCAACCTGCTGGGCAACGCGGTTAAGTACAACAACGACGGCGGGCATATAGTGATCGCCACCGCAGCCGAGCCGGGGGCGCGCCTGAGCCTGGAGGTCTCGGACAACGGCCCCGGCATCCCGGCCGAGGACCTGCCTTTCATCTTCGACAAGTTCCGCCGCTCCAGCGCCGGAACGCGGGCCAAGGGCAGCGGCCTGGGCCTGGCCGTGGTGCGCGACCTGGTCGGCGCGATGGGCGGTGAGATCACTGCCGCCAGCGCCCCGGGCGAGGGGGCCACGTTCCGGCTCAGCATCCCGACCGGCGTATGAATGAGATTTTGGGCACGGCATGCCGTGCGTATGCAATCAGAGAACGATGCTTTCGTAGGGGCGAACCTTGTGTTCGCCCGTTGTTTTGGGGCTGGCTCGAATATATCGAAAGGCGCTTGGGGTCAGCATTACGGTGGGGGCGGGATGCAGGAGCACGATGCATCGTGCCCGGAAAATCTATTCGTCCTTTCGGTCTTGCCCGAAAGGACCAAAGGGCGCGGGGGTCGCAAACTCGTCCCGGCCGCAACCCTTCTTCAACCGTCGATGTGCCCGATGCTTTGATTCCGCTGCCGCGTTGCAGCGGCGGCGCTGCCGCGAATCGCCGCCATGCCGTGCGTCAATTTCAGCCCCGGCCGTTTCACGCTCGATTACACGCTGCCCTGGCGGGAGGCTCAGACAGGTGCGGCCCCCAAAGGCTGAACTGCGGCGGCCTGGCAGCCGCAAGAGGATTACACTCGTGGAATACCAAGTGGTGCCGTAGGGGCGGACCCATGTGTCCGCCCGTTGTTTTTGGGGCCGGTTCGAAACTTGCTAAATGGGCTTGGATTCAGCATTGCGGTGGGGATTGGATGTGGGGGCACGGTGCACCGTGCCAGACAGTCTTTTCCGGTCGCACACGCGGGTGCGACCCTACCTTGAAATAAGTTGGGGCGACCGGCCGGTCGCCCCCGAATGCATATCCCGCCCAATCGTGCAATTTGTCTAAGTGGGAGGCCGCCTCAGACCTCGACGTCCTCGTAACGCTTGAGCTCGATCGCCCGCAGCATCAGCTTGACGATCCGTTCCACTCCCAGCTTCTCCTGGTTCAGGATCAGGTCGTAGTGCTCCGGCTCGCTCACGCTGTGTCCCAGGAAATCCAGGGCGAATTTCTCGCGTTCCTCGTCCTGCTTGAGCACGTGCTTCCTGGCCTCGGCCGGATGCTCGATCTTCTCGAAAGAGGCCACCTGTTTGACCCGCCAGTCCAGGGAGCCGACTATCCGCACGTGAAGGCCTCCGGCCAGTTTGGCCGTGACCATCGAGGCCGCCCGTCCGATCAGGATCACATGCCCGGCCGCGGCCAGCTCGAATATGGTCTGGGAGCATTTCTTGAACACCTTGAGTGAGGAGGGCTCGCCGGTGAAAAGCCCGGTGATGTAATCGCCCAGCGGGTTCTGGCGCTGGTGGTCGAGGGTCTCGACCAGAGTGTGCTTGAGGTTGTGGTCCTGGCAGACCCGGTCGACCAGCTTGTGGTCATAGACCGTCCACGGCGCGCTGCCGATGGAAACCGGCTGCTGAAGGCCGTTCAGCACATCGGCCAGGCGGTCGCCGATGCGGAAACCCGCGCAGCCGTACTGGCGCGAGATGGTGATGAAACTGACCGCCCGCAGCGACACCTCTTTCTTGTGCGGTCCGGCGGCCTCCCACATGTGGAACTGTTCCTCGACCAGCTTGACACGGTCCTTGCTCGCGGTCTCTTTCACCGTGATGTCCATATGTCGCTCCTTTCCCGGTTGGATCGCCGTCGGCGGCGGTGCAGCGCGCATCCCGGGCGCCGCTTCGCCGCCGCGGGCGATAAGGGTAGCGGAAAACGGACAGGTTCCGATCCGGACAACGTGTATTTTCAGGGCGTCTCCAGAGGCAGACCCTGGGAAACGCCCGCAGCTCTCAGAGGAAACTGTGCAGGAACGCCAGGGCCCCGGCCAGGAGGAACTGGGAGTCGCCGGCCACCTCCACCGCCACGGCCTGACGGATTATCCCGCGCTGGAACAGGTACAGGTAGAGGCAGATGTAGCCTGTCACCAGGAGCATCATCCAGCCGAACGGCTGAAGCCAGCCCAGGGCGGTCCCGGATATCAGAAGGCCGCTCTGGCACAGAAGGAGGCCGGCCTGGAGGTTGAGCGTCCAGCGCCGCCCGATGATGATCGGCAAGGTCTCCCGCCCCACGATCCTGTCACCCTGCATGTCCCGCAGGTCGAAAAACAGCGAGCGCGACAGCACGATCAGGAACGTGTAGCCGAACGCCAGGAAAAACGTGGGGGTCAGCACCGTGTGGCCGGTCATCCAGAGCGGGAAGAACACGGTCACCGTGGACCAGCCCAATGACATATTCAGGTCCTTGGAGGCCGGGACCAGCCGCAGCGGTATCCGGCGCCCGGCCAGGGTCAGCACCGGCGGCAGGATGTCCAGGCGGTACAGGGCCGCCATCACCACCAGGCCCAGCATGATCAGCAGGGTCAGCCAGCCCTTGAACGAGGCGAAAACCAGCCCGGCCAGGGCCGCCGAGACCGCCAGGGCGATATAGAAACGGTCCTGTGTCCGCTGCACGCCCGGGGCCCGGTCCAGGCTGCGCTCGAACGCGCCCCGGTTGGTGAAATGGGTCAGCAGGTGGACGCACATGATGTAGCAGAAAGCCACGGCGTAGGGGACCCAACCCAGGTGAAGGCCCATCAGGCGGGCGTTGGCGTAGCAGAGAAGGGCGGCCCCGGCGGCGATGAACAGGTCGGTCTTGAGAGCCAGGCGGGCGCTGTGGCGAATGAATCGCCACACGGGCGGCGAGGCCTCGTGCTCGATCCCGCGCAGTTTCTCCACCGCCTGCATGATTATCCAGTTGGGGGTGGAGGCCCCGGCGGTCACGGCCACGCTGCGGTATCGCTTGAGGTGCTCACTGTCCAGCTCCTCGGCGGTCTCCACATGGAAAGTGGGCGTGCCCAGGCCCGCGCTGATCTGTGCCAGGCGCTGCGTGTTGGCGCTGTTCTTGCCGCCCACCACCACCACCGCCTCGGCGGTCAGGGCCAAGCGCTGGAGTTCCTCCTGACGGTGGTAGGTGCTGGGGCAGATCGTGTCCAGGATCACCGCCTCCGGCCAGCGCTGCCGCACCCGGGCGGTAACCGCGGTGAAAGTCTCGGGGTAGAGGGTCGACTGGGCCACCACGCAGACCTTGTCCGCCGCCGGCAGGCCCTCCACCTCCTCAGCGCCGCTGACCACGTGTCCGTGGCCCTCGGCGTAGCCCTCCAGGCCCAGCACCTCGGCGTGGTTCTTGTCCCCGACTATGATCGCCTCGAAGCCCTGGCGTACGTGTCGGCGGATCAGGCCCTGGATGCGGGCCACATCCGGGCAGGTGGCGTCGCAGAGACTCACTCCCAGGGCATTGAGCTGCTCACGTCGCTCCGGCGGCACCCCGTGCGAGCGGATCACCACCGTGTCACCCTGGCCCGGCGCATCCCCGCGCGAAAGCACACGCACCCCGCGCCGCTCGAGCATCTCGATGGTCTGCGGGTTGTGGATCAGGGGGCCGTCCGTGTAGATGCCCCGCGAGTCGTGCTCGCTGCGCTCCAGGACCATATTCATCGCCCGGCGCACTCCCTTGCAGAAACCGGCAGTCTCGGCCAGAAGGACTTTCACTCGGTTTTTTCCGTTCCTCTTGTGTCTTCAGTTGATCACTCGGTGGTATCACCCACTGTTCCCACCTAAATATAATGCGCCGTTGCCGTATTTGGAACACCAAGCCGGGGAGCCCCTTGCGCCGGGCCGCTCCGGGCTGTGGGAAGCAGGTACTTTACAGCCGGAGGGCGCGGCGTTAACTTTCATCGATCATTCCGCGGGTGAATGAAAGCCGCTTTTTTCTCGGCGGCTGGCAACCCCGCAACGACCATACTGAACCCGAGAGAACAGGCATGAAAGCATTGGGAGTGATACCGGCGCGTTACAGGAGTTCGCGTTTCCCGGGCAAGCCGCTGGTCAAGATCGCGGGCAAGACAATGATCGAGCGGGTCTGGCAACGGGCCGGGCAGGCCTCGCGGTTGGATGAGGTGCTGGTGGCCACGGATGACGAGCGGATCGCCGAGTGCGTGCGCGCCTTCGGCGGGCGGGTGATGCTGACCGACGAGAACTGCCCCACCGGCACCGAGCGCGTGGCCCTGGTGGCAGCCGCCTCGCCGGGCTACGATATCGTGCTCAACATCCAGGGCGATGAGCCGCTGCTGGAGCCGGAGCATGTGGATGCCGCGATCGGCCTGTTCCAGGACCACCCGGATGCCGATATCACCACCCTGGTCCGCCCGCTGCGTTATCCCGGCGAGGCGGAGGACCCCAACTGCGTGAAAGTGATAATGGGCGAGCAGGACCGGGCGCTCTATTTCTCGCGCGGAAAGGCCCCTTGGGTGGGCCAGGCCGGGGCGGACTGGCTGGCCGCGGAGCAGGGCCGCAGCGCCCATGTGATCCATATCGGCCTCTACGCCTACCGGGTGCCCTCCCTGCTGCAACTGGTGCGCTGGCCGGTGGCTCTCTGCGAGCGCATGGAGGGCCTGGAGCAGCTTCGCGCCCTGGCCAACGGCCAGAAAATCTACGCCGCACGCCTGGAGCGCACCCTCTCGATCGGGGTGGATGTGCCAGAGGACGTGACCCGGGTGGAACAGATGCTCACGAGCCTCGGCCTGGACTGAAAACCCGTATTGTTTGCAATCCGCGAGCCGTAGGATTATATTTTTCCGACGCCCGCAGGGGCGCCCGTTTTGGAATGATCGTAGCAATCTCCATATCTTGAAACGCTTTACAAACTTCTCAGGCACAAGCGGCGGACCTGATGATCAAAAGGGAATATCTCAAACACCCGGAAGGGGTGAAGTACGTTTTCGTCACCGGCGGCGTGGTTTCCTCCCTGGGCAAGGGCATCTGCGCCAGCGCGCTGGGCATGCTGCTCAAGGCGCGGGGCCTGGCGGTGACAATCATGAAATTCGACCCGTACCTGAATGTCGACCCCGGCACGATGAACCCGTTCCAGCACGGCGAGGTCTACGTGACCGATGACGGGGCCGAGACCGACCTCGACCTGGGCCATTACGAGCGTTTCCTGGACCAGTCTCTCAGCCAGGACAACAACGTCACCACAGGGCGCATCTACAACACCATCATCACCAAGGAGCGCCGCGGCGACTACCTGGGCGCCACGGTGCAGGTGATCCCGCACGTGACCGATGAGATCAAGGCCACCCTGGTGCGCCTGGCGACCAAGAACAAGGTGGACGTGGTGATCGGCGAGATCGGCGGCACGGTGGGCGACATCGAGTCGCTGCCGTTCCTCGAAGCCATCCGTCAGCTCGGACTCGACCTGGGCCGTGACAGCGTGATGTATCTGCATGTGACCCTGGTGCCCTACCTCCAGGCCGGCGGCGAGCTGAAGACCAAGCCGACCCAGCACAGCGTGAAAGCCCTGCGCGAGATCGGTATCCAGCCCGACATGCTGATCTGCCGCACCAGCCACCACCTGAGCGAGGACATGAAGAGCAAGATCGCCCTGTTCTGCAACGTGCGGAACGAGGCCGTGATCGAGGCCGAGGACGTGAGCTCGATCTACCAGATACCGCTGCGTTTCAGCCAGCAGAGGCTGGACAGCCAGGTAGTGGACCACCTGCGTCTTTCCACCCGCGAGCCCGACCTGGCCCCCTGGACCGCGATGGTGGAGAAAGGCTCCGTGACCGACCCCACCTTGGAGATCGCCATCTGCGGTAAGTATGTCAACCTGGCGGATGCCTACAAGTCGATCAACGAGTCGTTCTTCCACGCCGGGGTGGCCAACGAGGCCAAGGTCAAGCTGAGCTGGGTCGACACCGAGAAGATCACCCGCGAGAACGCGGCCCAGGAGCTGGCGCGTTTCGACGGTATCCTGATCCCGGGCGGCTTCGGCTACCGCGGGATCGACGGCAAGCTGGAGGCGATCCGCTACGCACGGCTTAACAAAGTGCCCATGTTCGGTATCTGTCTGGGCCTGCAATGCGCGATCATCGAGTTCGCCCGGAATGTCTGCGGCATCGAGGAAGCGGCCAGCGAGGAGTTCGACCCCGGCTCGCCGCAACTGGTGATCAGCCTGATGCCGGACCAGGAAAAGGTGATCGACATGGGCGGCACTATGCGCCTGGGGGGCTACCCCTGCAACCTCAAGCCCGGGACCCGGGTGAGCAAGATTTACGACGCCGAGAAAATCAACGAGCGCCACCGTCACCGCTACGAGGTTAACAACCGCTACCGCCAGGCGCTGGAGGAGAAGGGCATGGTGTTCAGCGGGCTGTCGCCGGATGGGCGCCTGGTGGAGATCATCGAGCTGCCCGCCCACCCCTGGTTCATCGGCTGCCAGTTCCATCCCGAGCTGAAGAGCCGTCCGATGCGGCCGCACCCGCTGTTCCGCGATTTCGTGGCCGCGGCGCTCGGTTTCAAGGCCAAGCGGGCCAAGGCCGCCAAGGGTAAGCCGTGATGGGCGGCCCCGGGGTCAGAATCGCCGGGCGCGAAACCGGGCCGGGCCGCCGTCTGTTCCTGATCGCCGGGCCCTGCGTGGTCGAGGACCGCGAGACCATGCGCCGCACCGCGGGGTTCATGGCCGAGTTGGCCGCGAAACTCGACATTCTTTACGTGTTTAAAGCCTCCTACCGCAAGGCCAACCGCACCTCCGGGGCCAGCCCGAGCGGTCCGGGACTGGAGACAGGCCTGGAGGAGTTGTCCCGGATCGGCGCGGAGTTCGGCCTTCCCGTGACCACCGATATCCACGAAAGCTCCGAGGCCGCCCCGGCCTCGTCTGTGGCCGAGGTCCTTCAGATCCCCGCTTTCCTCTGCCGTCAGACCGCCCTGATCCAGGCCGCGGCCGCCACCGGACGGGTGGTGAACATCAAGAAAGGCCAGTTCATGGACCCGCGCCTGATGGCCGCGGCTGTGGACAAGGCCCGCGCCGCGGGCGGCGGGCGGGTGCTGCTCACCGAGCGGGGCTCGTTTTTCGGCTACGGTGACCTGGTGGTGGATTTCCGCTCCCTGGCTGTGATGCGCGAGAGCGGCTGTCCGTTGGTGTATGACGCCACCCACAGCGTGCAGGCCCCTGGCGCGGCCGGGAACGCGTCGGGCGGACACCGTGAGTATGCGGGGCTGTTGGCCCGGGCCGCGGTGGCCGCCGGGGCGGACGGTCTGTTCCTGGAGGTCCATCCCGACCCGTCGCGCGCCCTGAGCGACCGCGCCACCATGCTCAGCCTGGAGACAGCCGGCAAGCTCGTTCCCGAGCTGGTCCGGCTCTCCGACTTCATCCGTGAAAACCCGGCGGACTTGGATGTCTAAAGCCCTGAACAACGAGATCGATCTGCCGGAGACTGTCCGCCGGGCGGCCGAGCGGGTCGAGCTGATCGTGATGGATGTGGACGGGGTGTTGACCGACGGCCACACCTATCAGTTGGATGGCGGCGAGCAGTTCCTGTGTTTCGACGCGCAGGACGGGCTGGCGCTCACGTTGTGCCGTCTGGTCGGCATGCGGCTGGCCGTGATCTCGGGCCGGGATGTCCCGGCGGCGCGGATACGCATGGGCCGGTTCCCCCAGGTGGAACTGCACATGGGGGTCGTTCAGAAATCCCCGGTCCTGCGTCAGATGAGCGAAAGCCTGGGAATACCGCTGGAAAATATCGCCTATATCGGGGATGACCTGATCGACCTGCCGCTGCTGGAGATAGTGGGCCTGCCGGTCAGCGTGCCTAACGCCGTGCCCGAGGCCCGCGCCACCGCGCTCTACGTCACCCGCAGCGCGGGGGGGCACGGTGCGGTGCGCGAGCTGGTCACCCTGGTGCTCAAAGCCCGCGGACTGTATGTCCGGGCAGTGGAACAATACCTCGAGGAACATTGACCATCATGACGGTTAAAAAAGACAAGAATGAATCCGGGGCTGGGCAGGACATACTGGAACAGGCGCGCCGCGTGGTTAAGATCGAGGCGCGGGCGGTCGAGGGCCTGCTCGACCGTCTGGATGACTCCTTTGTCCGGGCGGTGGAGATGATCCTGGCCTGCCGCGGGCGGGTGATTGTGTCGGGGGTGGGCAAGAGCGGCATCATCGGACGCAAGGTGGCGGCAACTCTCACCAGCACCGGCACCCCGGCCCTGTTCATCCACCCGGTGGACTGCATGCACGGCGACCTGGGCCTGGTGAGCCGGGAGGACGTGTTCATCGCCATCTCTAAAAGCGGCGAGACGAGCGAGATGGAGCGCCTTCTGCTGCTGTTCAAGCGCCTGAACGTGCCGGTGATCGCGATCACTGGCGGACGGGGCAGCTCGCTGGCCCGCACCGCCGACCTGGTCCTGGACGTGGGTGTGCCGCAGGAGGCCTGCCCGCACGACCTGGCGCCTACGGCCAGCACCACGGCCGCCATGGTGATCGGGGATGCCCTGGCCGTGGCCCTGCTGGTCAAGCGCGGGTTCCGGGCCGAGGATTTCGCCGCCCTGCACCCGGGCGGAGCCTTGGGCAAACGGCTCCTGCTGCGGGTCGAGGAGGTGATGCTGCCCCTGGACCAGACCGGCCGAGTGCCCGTGAAAGCCACGATGAAAGAGGCCCTGATGGAGCTGGTCACCCGGCGCGGCCTCTGCGCCGTGCTGGATGACAGCGGCAAGCTGGTGGGTGTGGTCACCGACGGCGATTTCAAGCGCCTGATCGGTAAGAACCCCGATTGCATGGGCGTACCCGTGACCGCGGTGATGAACGCCAGCCCCAAGATGACCCATCCGGAGGAGCTGTGCGTGAGCGTGCTACAGAACATGGAGCGCTTCAGCATCATCTCCATGCCGGTGGTGGATGACGACAACCGGGTGGTGGGTTCGGTGCACCTGCACGACATGATGCGCGCCCGGGTGCTTTGAACGGGGACCTGACAGGAGAGAAAGCTTTGAGCTGCATGGTTGATTTCTGCGGACTGACTCGGCGTTTCGCCAAGGCGGGATGCCTGCGGACGGCTGCTGTTCTGGCCCTGGCCCTGTTTCTCGCCTGCGGCGCGGACCGGACCGAGACCGCCCCGATGGCTGCAACCGGAGAGGAGGTCGAGGCCCCGGAGCAGGTGTTCGACTCCTTCGAGCTGGCCGTGACCGACAACGGCGTGCGCAAGGGCTGGGTCACCGCGGCCGAGGCGGCCAAGTACGACCGGCGCAAGGTGTTCACTGCCCGCGACCTGAAAGTGGTTTTCTACACCCCGGCCGGGCAGGTCAACTCCATCCTCACCTCACGGCGCGGAATCATCCACACCGACAGCGGCGACATGGAGGCCATGGACTCGGTGGTGGTCTTCTCGGCCGACAGCTCGCGGGTGCTTCTCACCCCGCGCCTTCTGTGGCGTAAGTCGGACAACCGTATCCTGAGCGACACCACGGTGGAGGTGCGCAGCCGTCAGGGGGTGGTTTTCGGCGACGGGATCGACTCGGATGCGGCTTTCAGCGATGTGAAGGTGACCAACCCCACCGGAGACATCAATGTCCTGCGCCAGTGACTGTGTTCGGCCGGGTCTTGAATCGCGTGGTGTTTTGTGTGAGGCGGGGAGTCCCAGGTTGAGATTCACGTGTAGACCGGTCTCTACCGGGAATGTAAAGTCCAGCGGGCGAACACAAGGTTCACCCCTACGGTATCCGATGGCTTCATCTGTTGACAAGGGACGGCTTTTACTCCACAGGATAGAGTCCCAATTAAGGGGTTTAAGGTCTTTCGTAGGGGCGAACCTTGTGTTCGCCCGTGACTCGTTGCTCCTTCTCTGTCTTCTGACAACCCCCGCTTTCCCTCATGGCTCGGCGCCGGCCGACAGCGCCGCCGGCCCGGTTCCGTTCCGCCTCGAGCGCGCCGACCAGTCCTTCAAAAAGAGCGACAGCTCCGGCGCCGTGGTCTACATCCTCCAGGGGGCGGTGGATGTCCGCCACGGCGAGTCGCGCATCCTCTGCGACAGCCTGCTCTATTTCCCGTCCGGGAACTGGTTCCTCTGCCTGGACTCCGTGCACCTGACCGACCCGGAGCGCGAGCTGCGCTGCGACTCGCTGTCCTATTACGTGGAGCGCGACTACTACCGGGCGGCCGGTAGCGTGCGCTGGTCGGGCGAGGGGGTGTCGGGCCTCGGGCGCCTGGGCGAGTACCGCCGCGACCGAGGCCTGATCCGCCTGGAGGGCGAGGCCGCGGCCTGGGACAGCCTGCGCCGTATTGACGCGGACGAGCTGGAGTACGAATCGAACACGCATGTGCTGCGCGCCCTGGGCCGGGTGCGCATGCTGGAGTTCGCCAGCCGTTCCACCGCCCAGGCCGCAAGCGCGGTCTACCGCAAGGACTCCGGCACGGTGCTCCTGACCGGACGGCCCGAGATCGCCTATTTCGAGAAGGGCGACTCTGTCTCGCCCTACCACCTTGTCAGCGACGAGCTGCGGCGCTACGGCCCGGACAGCGTGGTGGCGGTGGGACGGGTGCGCCTGTGGCGCGACAGCCTCACCGTGACCGCGGACAGCCTTTTCCACGACCTTCGCCCCGGGGTGAGCTATTTCCGGGGCGGGCCGCCCCTGGTGGTCGATCCGCGGTTCACCCTGCGGGGGACGACAATCGACGTGCGCACCGCCGGCCACAAGCTGCGCCGGGTGACAGCCCTGGGCGCGGCCCGCGGCGAGTTCAACCCCGATTCCACGGCCGCGGCGCCGGACAGTGCCCAGTCCTCGCTCGCTCCAGTCGGGAGCTGGATCACCGGCGACAGCCTGGAGCTGTATTTCGGCGATTCCGGGATCGACAGCCTGAGCGCGGCCGGCGCCTCGCGCAGCTATTTCCGCGAGAACGCCCAGACCGGTGTCAACTATATCCTGGGACGGCGTATCAGGCTGGTCTGGGAGAGCGGCCTGATCGACCGCGTGCAGGTGGAGGGGGGCGGACGGGGGCTTTTCCTGCAGCCGGACAGTGTCGCCCGGAGCCTTGGGCGGCCTGACTCAGCCGCCGCCGGGATCGATTCCGCACAGGGTGCGGGGCCACAAATACATTGACAGGTCACGTGCTTGGCAATACAATTAAGTGAGGTTTGACCAGGCTGGCATGAATCTTGATACGGACAGATCAGCGCCCGGTGTCTCAGCCGGGCCCGACAGCGGTGGACCGATGGAGGACAAAGCCCTGAGCCGGCTTTACACCCGTGGCCTGGTCAAGGTGTACAAGAAACGCTCCGTGGTGAACGCGGTGGATGTGGAAGTGCACCAGGGTGAGGTGGTGGGCCTGCTGGGCCCCAACGGAGCGGGCAAGACCACGACGTTCTACATGATGGTCGGGCTGATCCGGCCGGAAGCCGGCGACATCTTCCTGGGAGATGAAAACATCACCGGCCTGCCGATGTACAAGCGGGCCAGGCGCGGGATCGGTTACCTTCCTCAGGAGGCTTCGATTTTCAGGAAGCTCACTGTGGAGGAAAACCTCCAGGCGATCCTCGAAACCCTGCCCATCCCGCGCGCCGAGCGCCGGCGGCGGCTGGAGAGCCTTCTGGGCGAACTGGGGCTGGAGTCTCTGCGCAGGAGCCGGGCCTATTCACTTTCCGGCGGCGAGCGGCGCAGGCTGGAGATAACCCGGGCCCTGATCACCGACCCCC
The DNA here is from genome assembly GCA_021372515.1 of bacterium. NCBI lineage: Bacteria > bacterium. Next base: position 11,789 of record JAJFUG010000154.1, on the reverse strand, counting down.
ATTTCATCCTGCTGGATGAGCCGTTCGCCGGAGTCGACCCGATCGCGGTTGACGATATCCAGGGGATAATCGCCCGGCTGAAGCAGCGCGGAATCGGGGTGCTGATCACCGACCACAACGTGCGCGAGACGCTCCAGATCACCGACCGCGCCTATATCATGTTCGAGGGACGGATTCACCTGAGTGGAGATGCCAATACCCTGATAAACGACCCGACCGCCAAAAAGCTCTACCTGGGGCAGGATTTCAGGATGTAGCCCGGCGGCACGGAAACCGGCTAAGCGGAAACGAAGACTCCCGAAAGCGGTCCGATTCATGGCCCTGCACAACAGAATGGAACTGCAGTACCGTCAGGAGCTGACGATCAATCCGCGGCTGTACCAGGCGATGGACCTGTTGCAGATGCCGCTGCTCGACCTTCAGATGCACCTGAAACAGGAACTGCTGGTCAACCCGTTCCTCGAGCTGAGCGAGGATGTCGAGGAAAGCCTGGAGCCGGGCGATGAGATGGATTACGGCGAGGACGGGGACGGCGACGGACCGGAGAATCTGGACGAGTACGAGCCCGCCGGCAGCGAGGAAAACGCGGTCGAGCTGGAGGAGGAGCCCTCCGTCACGGAGGACTTCGAAACTGTCGGGGCGGAAGAGTTCGCCGAGTCGTTCTCAGCGGATGAACCGCCGTCCGAGGGCGACCTGACCACCAATTCGCAGGAGGATGTCGACTGGGACAAGGTGCTCTCCGAGGGCGATTTTGATTACGACAACTACGCCCAGGAGATCGACGACCGCGAGTTCCACGAGAAAGCCCCCACCGGCGGCCGCACTCTCTACGAGTTTCTTACCGAACAGTTCGTTCTGCTCAGGCTGACCACCGCCGAGAAAGAGATCGGCGCGGAAATCATCGGCGACATAAACGAGGACGGTTACCTGTCCAGCCCGCTGCCCGAGATCGCTTTCCGGATGCGGCGCAGCGAGGCGGATGTCGAGCGGGTGCTGGAGATGATCCAGTCGCTCGACCCTCTGGGAGTGGGCGCGCGCGACCTGCGCGAGTGCCTTGTGATCCAGTTGCGTGAGACCGACCGCGAGGACTCGCTGGCGTTCCGCCTGGTGCACGATTTTTTCGAGCCCCTCACGCGCCGTCACTGGCAGGACATCGCCCGCAGCACCGACCTCACTCTCAAGCAGATACAGGACGCCGCCGATGAGGTGGCCCATCTGGAGCCCCGCCCGGGGCGCCTCTACAGCGGCGGGCGGGATGACAATTATGTCATCCCCGACCTGGTGGTGGAAAAAGTCGAGGGCGAATACCTGGTGTATGTCAACGACTCCAATCTGCCGCGGCTAAGGCTGTCGCGCGCCTACCAGGATGTGGCCCGCGACCGCAAGAAATTCACCGGCGAGGCCCGCGAGTTCATCTACTCAAAGCTGAACAACGCCAACTGGCTGATCCAGGCCATCGAGCAGCGCAAGCAGACCATGCTCAAGGTGATGCGCTTCATCGTGGAGAAGCAGCACGATTTCTTCGAGCACGGGATCAGCCAGCTCAAGCCCCTGACCCTGCGCGAGGTGTCCGAGGCGATCAACATGCACGAATCGACCATAAGCCGCGTCACCAACGACAAATACTGCCAGACCCCGCGCGGGGTGTTCCAACTGAAATTTTTCTTCAGCGTGGGTTTGAGCAGCGACACGGGCGAGGATGTCTCTGCGCGCGGGATCAAGGACAAGATTTCGAAGATGATCGAGGGCGAGGACCAGTCCAACCCCTTGACTGACCAGGAAATTGTCAGCAGCTTAAAGAAGGACGGCTTGCAGATCGCCCGGAGGACCGTGGCCAAGTACCGTGACCAGCTCGGAATCCTCCCGGCGCGCATGCGAAAGCGCATCTGAAAGCCAGAACACGCCGCGCTGAGCGGAGTATAAAAGAGACGGACGAGAACCACGCGATGACGGCGACAGTTTCCAGGGCTGGAAACGGCCGTAAACAAGACAGCCCGTGGGGAAGTCCGCGGATTCAGCGGAACGGTTATTCAAAACCATGTAATAGGGGAGGATACGGACACCTGATTCGTCGATATTCAGGCTCTTACATACGTGATCTCGGGATGGGTTCATGGATCGAAGCCGGAGGCAGGTTAGCGGTATTTTTCTAATCGGCTGATGGAAGGAGGATTAAATGAAGGTTCTGATCACGAGGAAGAACGGTGCGTTGAGCGGCAGCCTGAAGGATTACATCGAGACAACGGTTTCCGAACTGGATCGCCATTTTTCAAACATCATCGATTCGCACGTGATTATTGACGCGGAGGGGAAGGCCAATTCGGTGGAAATCACGTTGCGTGTCGCCGGCCGTACGCTGGTCTCAAGTGTGAACAGCGCGAACTTGCGGGCCGCGATCGATGGCTGTGTCGACAAACTTGACAAGCAACTGGACAAGGTGAAGGGGCGCTACAGGAAGAAGGGGCGCAAATCTGAGGATAACCTCGTCGGAGTGGAGGCAGAGGCCTTGGAAGAGGACATGCTCGAATTCGAAAACACGGAAGAGGGACCGACTCTTCTGACCATAGAGCGGGAGGAGCTTCTCTTTGAGGTGGAGGAAAGGACCGGCACCGCAGACTGAGGCATGCATTCCGCCCGATAGGGACTGACCGCGAAGCCGCGTCTTCCAGCCGTGGAAGATGCGGCTTTGTTTAATTCCAACCCCATGTGCGGATGGTTCGGATGTCCAAGACGCTGAAGGTGGAGGATTTTCTCAAGCGGTTCCAGGAGCGTTTCCAGCTCAATGTGTTCACCGGTCCGGAGACGTTGGGCGGGGAGCTGAACAACAGCGAGGTCAGCCGTCCCGGCCTGGTGCTGGCCGGGTTTACCCGCCGCTTCGCTTTCCATCGCACGATGGTCTTGGGCGAGACCGAGATCGTCTACCTGGAGGAGCTGCCCCAGGACCGTCTGCGCGAAATCCTGGACCTGATGTTCGGGTTCCAGGTGCCGATGATCATCATCTCGAAAGGCCTCGAGCCGCCCGCCTACATGGTCGAGGCGGCCAACAACCGCGGCGTGCCGGTGCTGGGCAGCGGTCTGGGCACCCAGGAACTGATCCGCAAGCTGGCCAACGCTCTGGAGGTGTTTTTCGCCGCGCAGACCTGGGTTCACGGCAGCCTGGCGGATGTGTTCGGCGTGGGGCTGCTCTACATCGGCCCGAGCGGGATCGGCAAGAGCGAGTGCGTGCTCGACCTTGTCGAGCGCGGACACCGTCTGGTCTGCGACGACCTGGTGCACGTGGTCCGGGTGGGCGAGAACTCGCTGGTCGGGATGCTGGGCAACGAGAAACTGGGCCACCACATGGAGATACGCGGCCTGGGTATAATCGATGTCTTCCGGCTGTTCGGCATCCGCTCGGTGCGGGCGCGCAAACGCATCGAGGTGGTGGTGCAGCTCTCGATGTGGGACGAGAAGGAAGAGTATGATCGCACGGGGCTTAACGAGTCGAAAACGGAAATTCTGGATGTGGAGCTTCCGTTGATAAAACTTCCGCTCGTGCCGGGTAAGAATATCACTGTCATCAGCGAAGTGATTGCCATGAATTACCTGCTGAAGCTCAAGGGGCACAACGTGGCCGAGGAGTTCAACCGCAGATTGCTTGAACAAATGAGGCAAGACTATTATATTGACGAGTTATCCGAGTGAATAAGCCCCCGGCGGCCACTCTGTCCGATCGGCGGCCCGGCCCCGTTCTGCCGGAACTGAATGCGGTTACGATGGTTCGATGATGACTTCCTTGCGACGCGAGATCAAGGTGCAGAACAAGCTGGGCCTGCATGCCCGGCCTGCCGCCATGCTGGTGCAGACAGTCGGCCGCTTCAAGTGCGAGCTCACGGTGACAAAGGAAGATATGACCGTGAACGCGAAAAGTATTATGGGAGTGATGATGCTGGCGGCTGAGTGCGGCTCGACCCTGGCCCTCGTCGGTGAAGGTGAGGATGCCGGCGCGGCGATGGATGCGGTGGAGGAGCTGTTCGCGCGCAAGTTCGATGAAGGGGAGTGAGACATGGCCGCCGCGGGAAACGGAAGGAAAAGCCCCGGACCGCGCAGGAAGTCGTACAGTGAGATAGTCCTCGCCGGACTGGCTGCCTCACCGGGTATTGCCATAGGGCAGGCTTTTGTCCTGGCCCAGGACCACCCGCAGGTGCCGGAGCGCAGTATCGAGCCCCAGGATGTGCCGGCCGAGATCACCCGTTTCCACGAGTCCCTCGAGACCACCCGCAGGCAACTGCTCGACATAATCGAAAACCTCAAGCCGAGACTGAGCGAGCAGACCAGCCGTATTTTCGACGCCCACCTGCTGATGCTGGACGACGTGATGGCGGTGGAGCAGACCGAAAGCCTGATTCGCACGAAGATGTTCTGCGCAGAAAAGGCTTTTTCCAGCGCCATAGGCAATATCACCGCAGCCCTCAAAAATCACACGAAAGACAACTACCTGCGCGAGCGCCTGGATGACATTCGGGACGTGGAGCGTCGCGTGCTGGCCAACATGCTGGGTAGCGAGGACACCTCGCGGATCAGCCTGGAGCGTGAGGCGATAATCGTGGCCCACGACCTCACTCCCTCGCAGACAGCACAGTTCGACCGGCGTTTCATCCTGGGCTGCGGCACGGATGTGGGCGGCACCACCAGCCACACCGCGATCCTGAGCCGCTCGCTCGAAATTCCAGCCGTGGTGGGCCTGGAGCGGATCACCCCGCTGGTCAAGACCGGAGATGAGATCATCCTGGACGGCTATGCCGGCCGGGTGATAATCAACCCGCTGCCGGGCACTGTCGAGCGCTACAAGGGTCTGGAAAAGAAATGCCACGCCATGGAGAGCCGTCTGGACCAGTTGCGCCACCTTCCCGCCCGCACGCTGGACGGCCGCTCGGTGGAGCTGTCGGCCAATATCGAGTTCCCAGAGGAGACACCCTCGGTGGTCAGCCACGGGGCCAAGGGCGTGGGGCTGTTCCGCACCGAGTTCCTCTACCTGACCCGGGACTACCTTCCCTCCGAGGAGGAGCAGTACCGCAGCTACGCCGAGGTGGCACGCGCCCTGCACCCAGACCCGGTGATCATCCGCACCCTGGATGCCGGGGCGGACAAGTTTCACAGCCTGCTGCAGATATCGCCCGATCCCAATCCGTTCCTGGGCGTGCGGGCGATCCGCATCTGCCTGAAGCGGCCCGACATTTTCCGCACCCAGCTCAGGGCGCTGCTGCGGGCCACGGTGTTCGGCAACGTGAAGATCCTGTTGCCGCTGGTCACCACCCTGGAGGAGCTGAAAAAGGCCCTGGCATTCATCCGCCGGGTGCGCCGCGAGCTGGAGCGCGAGGGCGTGCCGGTGGGCGAGCGGGTCGAGGTGGGAATCATGATCGAGGTGCCCTCGGCGGCCCTGATGGCCACCGAGTTCATGCGCTTCGCCGATTTCGTCTCCATTGGCACCAACGACCTGATCCAGTATGTCCTGGCCGCCGACCGCGGCAACGAGCGGGTGGCGCACCTGTACCAGCCGCTCAACCCGGCGGTGATCCGCCTGATCAAGCACGTGGTGGATGCCGGCAACGCCGCGGGCAAGTGGGTCGGGGTCTGCGGCGAGATGGCCGGCTATCCGCATACCGCCCTGCTGCTGCTGGGCCTGGGGGTGCAGGAGCTATCCACCTCGCCGTCCGTAATCCCGCGGATCAAGAAAGTGATCCGCTCGGTCTCGTACGAGGAGGCCCGCGCCCTGGCCGAGCGCGCCCTGAGCTACAGCAGCGCCTCGCGCATACGCGAGCTCCTGATGCAGAAGGTCGAGGAGATAGACAAGAGTATTGTCGGGCTTTACGACAAGTAATCCCGCCCTGTCCCATCATCCGGGAAGCGTAGCTGCACGGCGTTTACCTGAGATGCGATTCAGCTTCCGGCGGCCGGTCCGGCGCCGGAGATCAACCCACGGAAAAAGCGAAGATGCTCGATTATCACATTCATACCCGTTATTGTGGCCACGCCTGGGGTGAGATGGAGCAATATGTGGAACACGCCCTCGCGGTCGGCCTGGATGAGATGGGGTTCAGTTGCCACTATCCCTATCCGGCGGGGTTCGAGGAGCCGGCCCCCAACTGCTCCATTCCGGCCGGGCTGTTCGATGAATACCTGGACAGCGCCCGGGAGCTGCGCGAGCGCTACCGCGGTCGGATCACGATCCGCCTGGCCTCGGAGTTCGACTACCTGGGCCCCGAGTGGCCGGTCCATCCCCTGGCCGAGGCCGAGCGTCTGGGCCTGGACTATTGCCTGGCCTCGCTGCACCTGGTCGAGGGCGTGGTGGTGGACTATAACCCCGAGCTGCTGCTCAAGGGGATGCGGCAGAAGGGCTGGGACATGGATGACCTGTACGAGCGTTACTGGACCACCCTGCTCGAGCTGGCCCGTCCCGGCTACTGCACCACCGTGGGCCACCTGGACCTGGTCAAGAAACTGGCCGGGGCCGAGCCCGCGCTGACCCCCAAGCGCGACCACAGCGCCCTGGTGCTGCGGGTGCTGGATGCTCTGGCCGCCAGCGGCACAGCCATGGAGATCAACACCTCCGGCTGGGACAAGCCCTGCGCCGAGCAGTATCCCTCCGAGTGGATAGTCGTAGCGGCCGCCTCTCGCGGGGTGCCCATCACCGTGGGCAGCGACTCCCACCGTCCCGAGGAGGTGGGGCGCAAGTTCGACCGTCTGGCCGCGCTGCTCGAACGGACCGGGGTGCGCCAGCTGGTGCGTTTCGAGGGCCGCCGGGCCTATGCCTATCCCCTGAACGAGGAACCCGGACAGAAAGCGGCGGGACAATGAGCCGGTCCTGGACAGAGCGGCTCGGCCGGATCGGGCTGACCGGCTGGATCTTTATCGCTATCCTGGCCGCGGTGGCCATGGGCTGGATTGTCGGCGCACCGCTGCTGGTGGTGACCGAGCCGCTGGGAACGGCGTTCCTGTCCCTTCTCAAGATGATCATCGTCCCGCTGATAGCAAGCACTGTATTTTGCGGGGTAGCCGGTCTGAGCGACCCGGGCGGCCTTGGACGTCTGGGGCTCAAGACTGCGGCCTGGGTGGCCATAACCTGCCTTCTGGCGATCCTTACCGGATTGTTTCTTGTCAACCTCATTCAACCCGGAGTGGGTGCCGAACTCGGGCTGCACAAGCTGCCGGAGGGTTTTAATCCTGAAAAAGTGAAAGCCATCGATATCCTGCTGAAAATCATCCCCGACAATCTGGTGGCCGCCACGGCCAGGGGTGAAATACTGCCCGTGATCCTTTTTGCGGTCCTGGCCGGAATATTCACCAACCACCTCGCCCCCCAGCACTCCGAACCGTTGAAAGCCTTTATGGGTGGCGTGTCCGAGCTGATGATGAAAATCACCGGTTTCATCATCCACCTGGCCCCGTTCGGCGCATTCGGCCTGGTGGCGACAATAGTTGCCCGGACGGGTTTCGCTCCGTTTGTTCCCCTGGCGAAATACGCCCTGTGCGTTCTGCTCGGGATACTCCTGCACGGACTCGTGACCCTGCCGCTCATCCTGCGGTTAATGGGTGGGATCAGCCCGGTCAAGATGCTCAAGGCGGTGGCTCCGGCGCTGCTGACCGCTTTTTCGACCTCTTCGAGTTCAGCGACCTTGCCGCTTTCTCTTGAATGCGCCGAGAAACGGGCCGGCATCTCGAACCGGGTATGCAGTTTCGTGCTGCCTGTAGGCACCACGGTCAACATGAACGGCACCGCGCTTTACGAGTGCGTGGCCGTGCTGTTCATCTCGCAGTACTACAGCTCGCACGGCATGACCGCGCCCCTGAGCGTGACACAGCAGATACTGGTGGTGTTCACCGCCCTTCTGGCCGCAGTCGGAGCGGCCGGGATACCGATGGCCGGGATTGTGATGATGAGCATGGTGCTGAGCGCGGTGGGCCTGCCGCTGGAGGGCATCGGCCTGATCCTGGCCGTGGACCGTATCCTGGACATGGCCCGCACCACGCTGAACGTCTGGGGCGACCTGAGCAGCACCGCCCTGATCGCCGCCAGCGAGGGCGAGACCGGGCTGACCGTGCTGGCGGGCCGGGAATGAGGCAGGCACGGCGGTCCGTGTCGGGCCGGGGCCTGTTTGAACAGAGGGAAAGCAGATATCGGCCCGGTAGGGGCTATATCCGCAGATCACAGCTCAGCGGTCGGTCAGGGCGTCCAGGATATCGTCGCGGAACCAGGCCAGTAAAGTTGTGACTGCCGCACTGATCAGCAGGACGTAGACCGGCACCGCTCCGCCCACGACCGGCAGGACAATTTCCGATTTCATCAGCGCTTCAGCCGACCCGAACCACTCATACAGCTTGTACGATACCTGCGCGATCCAGTTGTTTCCGGCAGTTGCGGTCGCATCGAGAGTGCCTGATCCTGTACTTAGATCGAGCACGAACAGCAGCACAGCCAGCGCTGTGGCCCCAAGCGCGGCCCCGGCCACTCCCAGCCACATGCCACGGCGGAACGCCCTTTGTTCGGCGGCCAGAAGCTGCTCCAGGTTTTCGGCTTTAGCGAATATCCTCTCGGCCAACCCGGCCGGGGCCTCCAGCTCCGGGGTCTCCTGCAGCGCCACAAGGAGCTGCTCGTGCAGCCGGGCCAGACGGTCGCAGGCCGGGTCAACCGCGCGGGCGGCGTCCATCCGGCAGCGCAGGCCCTCCTCCAGCGCCCCCTCGACATAATCAGCCACATTCTGCTCGAATTCCCTGTAGTCCATATCGACCTCGCTGACTTTATTTCAAATGTACGCCGTTGATCCGGTCAGGGCAATGACCGTAAAGCCCGATCCTCCGACTGCAACCGCTTCAGGGGCTGCCAGCGGCGATAAGTGGCAGACCGTAACACCCATTCCAGCGGCCCGAACTGGAATCTGTTCATCCAGAGAAAGCTGACACACATTTCCGCGATGTAGATCAGAATAGTGAGCAGCAGCCCGGACAGAGGACTCAGTTTTCCGAACAGTCCGAAACCGTAAGAATAGAAAAGGGTTGTGCATAACACGGTCTGGAGGATGTAGTTGCTGAGGGAAGTCCTTCCCACTGCGGCAAAAGCGCCGGACAGCCAGGCCAGTCTCCCTGACAGCACGAACAGCGCTACTCCTGAGGCATAACCCGCCGCCAGTATCGGAATGCACAGCACTCTAAGCGGACCCATGTCACCCATTGAGAAAACAGAGGTAACCGTCTCGCCGGTGAGACCGAGTAATATACCCCAAAAACACAAGCGTTGCAGGAAAAGCCTGCGGGTTGTCAGATCTTTCAGAAATCCGCTACGCCAGAGCCAGAGTCCGCAGAGAAAGCGGGGGAAAACGAACGGCAGCAGCAACGGAAGAGAGCCGACATGCCGTTCCAGGAAGTCTCTGAGACGGTCATGCTGGAGGGCCTCCCAGGTCCCGCGTCCGTACAGTTCGATTTCCCGTTGTAAGGCGGCGATGTGGTCCGCAACCGGCTGGTTCCCATGGTTGTTTATGACCAGGGACAGCAGGAGCATCAGGGCTTGAAGCCCGGCCGCCCACCAGAGAATTTTTTTCTGGCTGCTGTTGCGGAACAGTAAAAGCAAAAGGCCGAATGCCGCATAGGTGGTCAGGATATCTCCAGCCCAGATGAACAGACCATTAATCAGGCCAAACAGGAACAGAACCAGCAGGCGGCGCTTGTAACCGGCAAGAGACATCGTGCCGCGCGCAGCCGCCCGTTCCATCTGGATGGCGAAGCCCGTTCCGAAAAGAACGGCGAAAATGGTGATGAATTTTTCGGATACCAGCACATCGAGCAGGAATGCCACCGTACGGCTTACCGGGTCCGTCCAGATCAGGCTGGGGGCGAAATGGATATCCGGCGAACTCAGCCCGATCATGTTGGAGGCCAGCACTCCGAAAAGAGCGAATCCCCGCAGGACATCCAGCAGTGCGATGCGTTCTCCGGCCGGGACCGGGGCGGGAGGGGTACACGAATCGGGGGTTTCCAGTGACATTGTCTTAGTGGAACAGGCTTCCATCGAATCTCTCCGGTCCTGGCTGGGCGTGTTGCGCCGATCCGACATCACAATGGGAAACGGCTGGTTTTTGTACGGTTCAACTCCCGGATACAAGTTTCGAGCTACAAGCCATCCGCTCCGATCCGTGACTCGATCAGACCGGCCAGTTGTATCTTGCCGCGCCGGATATATGTTGCCACGGTATCGCGGGGGATTTCCAACGCCTCGGCCACCTCCTCGTAGCTGAGGCCGCCGAAATAGTGCAGCCCGATAGCCTGGGCCCACTCCGGCTTGAGCCGCCGCAACTGCTCCCGCACGATAGATCCCATCTCGTTGGCCGAGCAGATGGTTTCGGGATTGTCGCTCTCATCGGCCACCAGCTCCGCCAGGCTGCGATCCTCTCCGGCCAGCGGTGCATCCAGGCTGGCTGAGGGCAGTTGCTTCCTTCGCATCCGGCTGATACAGACATTGGCCGTGATCTTGAAAACCCAGCTCGACAGTTTGGCCTCGCCGCGGAAAGTTTTCAGGGAGCCGTAAACCCTCAGGAAAATATCCTGGGTGGCGTCCTCGGACTCCTCGCGGTTGCCCAGCATCCGGTACGCGTGGTTGTAAACTTTTTGCTGGTACATGTTTACCAGCGTACTGAAATCGGTGTCGGATTGGATCATGATCCCGGCGGTTCAAGGTTATCGGGTGACGACAGGGCCATAAGACGCAGCGACGTCTGAAAAACTTTCAATTATTCCAAGAAATTTTTGTTCTTAGCAAAAATAGTTGAAACCGACAGGAAAGAACATGCGTCCAAAGGCGGCAGGTCATCCAGGGAAAGGGAATTTTCGATTGATCCTCAACAGGAGGGAACAGGCATGACACAGAACACGATTTATGGTATTGTGGTTCTTGCAGCATTCGCCATGGGGATGCTGAACACCTTTATTAAAGCGCGTTTCGAATACCTGCAGAACGTGGAGCTAATCAAGCGTGGAATGAGGCCGAAGGACAAGCGTATCCCGCGCCATTCGTTGCGTCTGTTGTCATTGTCCATTCCGGGACAGTACTCTATTGTATTCGGCATTTTTTTTCTTTCCCTGGGCCTGGGTTTTGTGATTTCTTTTCTTATTTCGGGCTTATGGCAGAACGACCACTACATGGGTGGGCTTGCGTTTTCATTGGCCAGTTTGCTGGCTGGAATAGGATGCATTGCCCACTGGAAGCTCACGGCAGCCCAGCGTGAGCGGGCACTGAAATTCCAGGAGGAGATGCTGCGCTCCCAGGATTTCGACCGCGATGCAGAGCCGGATAGGAAACCGGAGGAGCCTGGCCCGGCCTGACCGTGCTGAAGAAACAGAAACCGGAGTGAATGCGGTCCTCATCAGACAGGAAAAACACAAGGGGCGGGTTCATTTGAACCCGCCCCTTGTCATATTCAAAATCTGTGGCCGATCATATCGTGCAGCCCACCGAGCGCCGTTGGTACAGCCAGAGCCAGAGCATCGTCCCGGCGAACATAAGCCCCGCGCCCACGTACAGGGCGGGCGCCCCGGACTCGAACCCCGGCAGGGCCACCGGCTTGTTCAGCGCCTGGCCGCTGCTCTGCAGGAACATGAAGCAACGCGCCATCAGGGAACTGCCCTCCAGGCTTGCGGCGGCATTCTCAATCGGCTGGCTGACCGCTTTACCGATCCAGAAGTAGAGGGAAGTGCCGCAGAAACCTGCCAGGATCAACAGCGCGGTCAGGCTGCGCTTGAGCATCCGGAAGTAAGCCGCC
>JAJFUG010000153.1 GCA_021372515.1 bacterium | reverse complement strand
CAGCAGAAGGACCAGCAGGTTCAGTAACCCCGTGGAATTCAACACCTCGCGTTGTGTGCTCCGTGAGTAGGAAACACTCTGTCCCGTTTTACTCTGATCGCTTTCACTGATAAGCCCCACCTGGTTCAGGAGACTCTGTTTCAAGCGCAGACGCTCGTACATGCCGGTGCCGGCGAAATCCGTGGCCAGGAAAGTGTACACCGCCGCCGGACTCAAACGGGATAGGGCGCGGCCCAGTTCGAGCTGACGGTTCAGGCGCACCCGGTAATCCTCAATCAGTTTGTCCCGCTCCGGATAGTTTTTCGCTCTCTCGTTGAATTCCGTCACCTGCATCTGCTTGTAATCCTGCTTGCGCGTGGCCAGGCGACCCTGCACGTAACGGCTCTGCGCCGAGGGCAGATCGGAAATCGTGCCGGCCCCGGCGCCGGCCAGGCTGGGCAAGGCGAACGCCAGCAGCACCCAGAGAAAGAGGGACACGGCCAGGGCCGAGGAGGAACGCACGTTCAGGCACGAAACCAGCAGTCCGAGCGAGAAAAAGAAACTCAGGTACAGGACCGAGCTGAGGCAGAACAGCCCCAGGCCGAGCCAGTCCTGCACTCCCAGACGCACACCGCTGGACAGGTGGAGCAGAAGAGCACTCAGCAGCACGGCGAACAGGAACGGGAGAACCAGGCCGGCCAGGCCGCTCAGCCACTTGCCCAACAGGAGCTGGTACCGTCCCAGGCTGTGGCTCAGGGTCAGGGCCAGGGTGCGGGCCTCCTTTTCCTCCGAAACCAGCCGGAACGAGATGAACATCGCGCACAGGGAGAGGATGATCTTCGTTATGTACAGCAGGTCCGGGGTGTCGAACAGCTTGAACAGTGAATTGAACGAGCGCCCCGATTCTCCGGTGTCGAACACCCCCCAGCGGTCCGAGACCACGTGCTGCTGGCAGATCGATTCGTCCATGCCCTTGGCCAGGACCGACAGCGGGGCCGGCGGCAACATGACTATGGTGGTGAGGTCCACCGTGGGCAGAAGCTGGCTGTAGCGTTCCTGGCGGCTGAGATAATCCTGCCGCATGATCAGGAAACTGAGCGCGGCCAGAAGCAGGGTCACGGCCACGACCAGTAAATATCTGAAACTGACCAGGTTTTCCTGAATCTCTTTCCGCAGGATCGTCCAAAGCATCGTTTGCCTCCGGCTGTAGCTTACACCCACAGTGAGCGGATTGACATGAACTGTCACTTCATCGAGCCGCCCACCCGGCGGGCCTACCGCACATCGCAGCGGCGCATCGCCCAGAAAGCGGCCAGGGCGAGCGCGATATTCCAGGCCAGCAGCCCGGCCAGGTCGGGCAGTGCCGCGGCCAGGCTGGACTTGAGCGGGATGATCGAGTTCTGGAAAAATGGAAAATCGCTCTTGTCCCCGTCGTACTCTTTCTGCTGTGGACTCCTCAGGTATACGGTGGTCCCATCGCTCAGGGGAACTGATGTCCCGATCATCATATCCACACCCGGGACGAGTTCGCCGGTTTTCTCCAGGATGTAGCTGTCGTAGCGTGCCGAGTACTCGCGGAGGTCGCGGAGCAACGTTTCCTGCGTTTCGAAACCCGTGGCGGCCAGCTCCTCGACGGAAAACTGGTACAGCGAGGCCGGCGAGATACGCGACAGACTTCGGCGGACCGCTTCCCTGCGCCGGTGCGAGAGTTGATAGTCACGGAAAGTGGCGGCGTATTCCCTGATAACGTCGGCGGATATCCTGGCGTACTCTTCACGGATGCGTTCCTCGCTGGCCAGACCCTCCGCCCTCAGCTTGTCAGCGACCGGATTGAATACAGTATCGATCTTTTTCTGGAACGCGGGGCCGAGATTTTGCGCGATCACGTATTCCCGCGGGGTGTGGCTGAATTTTTCGGACAAGGGACCGGCAAGGTTTGGAATCACCAGGATGAACAGGATCCAGACCGACAGCAGGGCCAGCAGCGACACCGATGAATGCTGGATCAGGGAGGAGACTGCCACCGCGAGGAAAGCGAAAAGGGAAAGCCAGGCCAGGGACACGGCGAAGAAGATCGCCGCCCGCAGAATGAAATCGAGCGAGAAAACGCCCGGCGAGACGATCCGGGCGGCGAGGGCCCCGAAGAGGCACCCGACCGACAGCGCCAGACTGACCGCGAGCATGATCGACAGGTATTTCGCGCCGGCCAGAGTGGTCCGTCCCAGACTGTAGGACATGACCTGACGGAGCGTGCCCGACTCTTTCTCCCCGGATACAGCGTTGAACCCGAACAGCATTACGTACAGGCTGAACAGACATTTGACGATGAAAGCCCAGTCCGGGACAGGCATTTCGGGCAGCATGAAATTCTTGTTCGGTTTGAGCCGGACAGTCTGGTTCCCGCCCGGGAAAATGCTGTATGCCCGCAAACCGTTGTCCTGGAAGCCGGCGGCCAGGAAAAGGAACGGACTCGGTCTCTCTGCTATCTCGGTATTCACCGTCGAGGCCGGCTGAGCCTCCTGATCCTCGACCATATTGTCGTAGCGGGCGCCCAGGAATACTCCGCCGGTGACGAACAGGGCCAGGGAGAAAACGAGCAGGAAGAAGAAATGGACGCTCTTGAGGTAATCCTGTAACTCCCTTAAGATAATCGCGCTCATAATCACCTCGCGTCCATTCTGTTCATGGCGGCGAAAGAGGTGACCATCGCAGCGGCAGTCAACCCGATGAGGGTAAGGAACGAGGCCGTGGACCGGACCAGTATCGGCCCCAGCCGGTCTTTCGGATAGCTGTATTCCGGCAGCTTATAATTCCGGTAGGCCTGCCGGTCGTTGCCGAAAAGCAGACGGCTCTTCTCGGCGGTTTTCTCCCAGTAGCTTCTTTCCGGTTCCAGGAATTTCCGATACTGCTCGATCCCGGTTCCCGCCAGGTCGCGCATCATCCCGGAGTAAAGCACCGCCGGACAGAACATGCAGAGCCGGTCAGCCAGCCGGGCTTGGCGGGCCAGACGCGCGTTGTAACCCTGCCCGGCCTGATAGAGCGCCAAGGCCACCTTGGCGGAGATCATGTTGCTTTGTTGCATCAGTTCCCTCGAGATCGGCCTGTTTTGCACTTCCGCCTTTTCCCGCTCCTGGTTCAGGAGGGTCTGCTCGGAGGAATAACTGCTCCCCGCCGCAGCCAGATCGGCCCGGAAAGACTGGGCGGATGGCAGGGGGTCGAGTCTTTCCGCCAGATGGAGCGACAGGTTCGGATAGATGATTACAATGAAAACCCAGGCCTGCAGCACCAAGGCCAGGCTCGCCGCCGGGGTGGCGGTCACTGTCGAGACAAGGACGCCCAGCACAATGAAGACCGCCAGATAGCAGATCGAAAGCAGGTACATCGCCGCGAGGCGCTGGATCTCCTCCATTCCGACCGCAATAATCCCCCCCCGGGTCAATACGAGCAGTGCGACAATAAAACAGCAAAGCAGGGAAATGGACAGCAGCGTGAACACCGCGGCCAGCTTTCCGGCCAGCAGCGAGCTGCGGGGCAGCCCCCCGGCCAGCATCAACCTGAGCGTGCCCCGGGTCTTTTCGCCCGAGACCGAATCGTAGGTCAGGAATATCGCCAGCAGGCTCAGGACCACTCGAACTATGAAATCGAGGTCCACCGACTCCAGGCCGGAAGCCACCGCGTTCAGCATGCTTTTGGCTCCCATGTAGCCCGAGGCGTTCCAGGGAAGGTCATGGCTCTTGATCGAGATCCGGTTGCCCAGGCTCCTGTCCTTGCCCTGGACGATGACACCGAGAGGCTCGGGCCGTCTGATTCCGGTCATACCGTAAGGTGGCCCCGCTTTTGTTTCTTCCACCGCCATCTCGTAGTCAGCCAGGCGCTCCCTGTAATCCTGAAAATTGATCGCCGTGCTCAGCGTGATCAATCCAAGGCACAGGACCAACCCCAGCATGAATTTGGCGGATTTCAGGTACTCCTGCATCTCCCGCATGAAAACAATCCCGATCATCTTCTCGACCCGTCTTTGAATGTTTGACTCGACTCTCCCCCCGTTCGGCCGCACTCGACCGTATAAAGAGCCTCATGCCACCACGGCTTCCTGCATGTAGTCCAGGTACAGCTTCTCCAGATCGTCCTCCAGGAACTCCTCGCGCGTGCGCAGCATCACCAGGCGGCCCTCTTTCATTATCCCCACCCGGTCGGCGATCTCCTTGGCCCGGAAAATGTCGTGGGTGCACATCAGGATGCTCTTGCCCCGCTCGCGCAGGCCCTTGAGGATGGTGACAAACTCGGCCGCGGCCTTGGGGTCGAGCCCGCTGGTCGGCTCATCCAGCAGGATATTGTCCGAGTCCTTGATGATCGCGATGGTGATGCCCAGTTTCTGCCGCATGCCCTTCGAATAGGTCTTCAGCCGCGCCTCGAAAGCTTTCTCCTGAAGGCCCACCCGGCGCATGTGCATGTAGTAGTCCTCTTTCTTCAGGTTGGTCTTGCCCCCCAGGCGGGCGAAGAAATCGAGGTTCTGGCGGCCGGTGAAATTGCCGTAGAGCATCACGTTCTCGCTCACGTAGGCCACGTGTTTCTTGGCCTCCAGGGGCTCGCGGGTCACGTCGATGCCGCTTATCAGCGCCTGGCCGCTGGTCGGCTCGATAAAATTGAGGAACAGGTTGATCGTCGTGGTCTTGCCCGCGCCGTTGGCTCCCAGAAGACAGAATATCTCGCCCTCTTTCACGGTCAGGTTCAGATGGTCCAGGGCCAGCAGCCCGTCCTCGTAGCGTTTGGTCAGATCGATGGCCTGAAGCATGGTGTAGCCTCCTTGACAGATGAAAATTATGAAACCGGGATTTTCTCTCTATGTGTCTTTCCAGCCGGATTATCTATTCCGGAAAGGTTACTCGGGCGGAAAATCCGCCCTGCTCTGGGCATTCCCTCCTTTCGCCTTTCCGTTCCCTTTGCAGCGATGGAATCTCAATTGGGGGATCATCAATTACAAAGGGGTGAAACATAAGATTGAAGCATTTACTATACCCGTTTCAGCGCACGTCGTAGCGCAGGAACAACACGAAAGCCAGGGCGAAACTCACCACAGTGTACAGCACGAGCAGCAGCAGCGGCAGCCGGGCAGCCGTAAACCGCTCACCGAACGAGGCCGGCCGCTCCTGATACTGCGGGATTTCAGCGAAATCCACCACTTTGTACAGCATGTGCGAGGGATTGTACGGGTCCAGGAGGTGCAGGGTTTCGTCGTCCGTGGCCGCGGCATCCTGTTGCATATACCAATCGAAAAACCGGCTCCGAAATAGTTTCAAATCCCGCCAGTTCTTTTCCAGGCGCACGAAACCGCCGCCGGTCGCCGCCTCGCTCAACTGCTCGAACAGGCACACCGGCGACAGCGCGGTCAGGCGCCGGGAGAAACGGAACTGCTCAAGGATGCTGCTGTTCCAGGCCTCCTTTATCGCCAGCTCCCGATCCTTGTATTGCAGGTTGAATTTCGCGTACAGCCGGAACTGCTCGATGGGACCGAGCACTCCCCCGCCTTGCGCTTCAGCCGCGGCGATCCGGTCATTCGAGGCTTTCACCTCCTGGGCGGTCCGGTCGGCCACCACCCGCGACGACTCGACAGGGTGCAGCTTGCCCGTGAGGTAGACAACCGAATTCTGGACCATCAGCACCGAGGCCAGCCAGAGGCAAAGGCAAAGCAGAAGGCTCACATTCGAGCGCCCGGCGACCGTGGAGGCCAGAATTCCCAGGGCCGCCATGCAGGCGGCAAGCAGGGCGGCGCTGCCCAGGAACGCGGCGCTCTCGGCCAGAAGAGCCCGGTCCAGCACCACCGCTTTCTCGGCTAACAGGAGCGCCAGGCTGAGGCCGGCCCCAGGCAGAAGCACCAGCAGCACCGCCAGCACCACGCCGATATATTTGCCGAACAGGAGCAGGCCCCGCGGCACGGGGTTGGATAAAGTCAGGGCCAATGTACCTGTCTCCCGCTCGCCGCTCACCTGGTCGTAACTGAATATCAGCACCGTGAAACTGAGGATGATCGAGACGATGAAAGCCCAACTGAGTTCCCGGTACTCCGGCAACGTATCGTTACCGGCCCAGTTCGGCATGTCGAAGCCCTCCACCCCGAAACCGGAGTACCAGAACTGGAAGGGCATCCGCTTTTCCCCTGAATCCGCAATGAAAGCGTCGGCCCGGGGCCCCAGCACCAGCGGGCGGGTCTGGGACATGTAGAGGCCCAGGTAGCGCGCGGCCCAGCCCTTTTCTTTCTCCAGCTGCGCGGACTGGACTTGCAGGTACCTTTCCTGGTCCGCCCGGTAGCGGTGGGCAAAGGCGACCGTGCCCAGACCGAACAGGACCAGCAGAAGCACCAGCACCAGGTGCAGGCGCAGGCTGAGCACATGCTGCTGTAGTTCACGCAAGACTATATTCAGGAGCACGTTTCACCTCGACTCGCAGCGTTCTCGTCTCACCGGACATCCGCGCGCAGGAAGCCGATAAAGGCCAGCTGGAACAGCACCAGCCCGGTGGCGATCAATAAAACCAGTTTTACCAGTGAATCCCGTAGCGAAAGCGCCAGGCCGCCCGGTGTGTCCCGCCAGGCGGGAGTACTGGACAGGTCCAGCGGCGGCAGGATATCGCTTTCAGCCATCGGCGGAAATGCGCTGTGCATGAAAGACCAGCTCTTTTCCGGGTTATCCTTCCGCCATTGCCGCATTTCAGCCATGGATTTCAGCTTTCCGCCGGTGCCAAGTTCGATGAACTGGTCGGTGGTCAGCATCTTTTCCGGGGGCACGGCTGTAAAAAAGCGGTAGGAATCAAAAAGGTCTTTGTCACGCAGAAACTGGATCAGTTCCTCCCTGTAACCGCTGGCCCGCTCCAGGAAACGACGGTAGGATTCTACATCCGTGCGGCAGAGCGAGTTGCAGAGCAGGATGAACACCTGTGACGGGGAGACCATTGAAAGCCGCTCGGCCAGACGGCGCTGCCTGTCCTGGCGGTCCAGGAAATCTTTTTCCATCTGCCAGAGTGTTTCCGCACTTGCGAGCATGTACTCGTAGACCGCCCGGTTGCCCTGCCTGTACCATTCCATGTAGGCGGCATTGGCGCCCTTGAGCTCGACCGCCCCATTCTGCTCACGCCTGACATTTTCCCATTCGTAGACTTCTTCCGGCTCTTTGCCCCGCAGTTCATCGGCCTTGCGCCACTGTTCCTTGGTGAAATCCCAAGTTGCTGTGGCGAGCACCTTTTCGGAAGGGGTCTCCACAAGGCTGCTGGCCAGGAAACCGGCCGCGTTCGGCGCCACAAAGAGGAAAAAGACCCAGGCCAGCAGGCAGACCACCAGCCCGGCCGCCGAATTCCTGACCGTGCTTGAAACCAGCAATCCCATGAACGCGAAAACCGCGAAGTACAGGATGCTCGCCAGCACGATCAGGCACAGGCGCAACCAGTCATCCGCCGTAAATGCCACCGACGGGCTGAGCGTGATCGCCAGGGCGCAGAGCAGGTAGCAGAACAGCAGTATCGGCAGAATGGTTAAGCAGCCCCCCAGCACTTTGCCCAGAAGCACGCTGTGGCGCGGGATCGAATTGGCGAGCACCAGCTTGAGAGTACCCTGCTCCCGCTCGCCGCTGGCCGAGTCATAGGTGAACAGCAAGGCCAGAAGGCTCAGCACCACGGCCAGCACGGTGATGAAATCCATGGAGAGGTAGGTGCTCAGAAGCGGGTTGTCGCCGGCAGCGGCGGCGCCCTCGGCCTTGAACGGCTTGGCGGTGAACGAGATATCCACATAGCGGCCCAGCCTGGAACTCAGCCCCCGGGCCAGGATGCTCAGCGGCTCCGGCGCCCGCACGACACGCGGCTGCAACTGTGACCAGACCCGGATATCGAGCTTTTTTTCCGCCTCCGCGCGCTGGGTCTCATAGGCTGTCACCTGGCTTTCCCACTCGCCGATACCCACCACCAGGGTGAGCGGGATCAGGCCCAGGCAGAGCAGGAACCCGATGGCGAAACGGGCCGAGACCAGGTTGTTGTAGAACTCCTTGAGCGCGATGGAGAGGACCATAGTCCATTCACCTTACGTCGTAGCGGTTGAAAGAAACCAATCCCGCGGCGAAGAGAACGACGGCGTACAGCGCCAACAGAAGAATGTCGATCCACTGCGTGCTCAGCACTTCCGCTACAGTCACGTGGCTGTAACCGGTCAACACGGGCACGGGTGCGGTTTTCGGGTCGTACGTGCTACCCTCTTTCCTGGGAGTGGTGATTCCACCCGAACCGTCCGGGTAGTCGTACCATTCTACGGAATAGTTGTCGTACACGGTCTCTTTCACCTGTTGCTGGAAGCGTCCGGCGGCGTTCTTGAAATTCTCCAGCTCCAGCAGGCTGGTCCCGGCCAGTTCGGAAGCCAGGTAGGTGAAACAGCTTACCGGCGAGCACCGGGAAAGACTGATCGCGATGGCGGATTGCACCTGTTTCTTGCTTTCATAAGCGTCATCGATCTTTTTAAGCGCCTGGCTGGTCAGTATCTCATATTTATGCTCGATTTGAAGCGCCCGGCTGCGATAATCCTTGTGGGCCGCATCGCTCAGGTTGTATTGATTCTGTATTCCATATTCAGCCATGACTTTTTTCATCAGTTCAGCGCGCCGGCCTTTCAGCTCTTCCTCCAGGTCTTTCCGCACCGCCTCTTTCTGCAGGTTGACCACCTGCGCGGTCGGTATCGGGAACAGCGCCTCCGCCACCATCGGACTGGCTTTGGGCACCACGAACGCCAGCATTATCCAGATGAAAAGGAGCGCGATGACCGAGGTGATCGATTTATCAGTGCGTGAGGATATCATTATCCCCAGGTTGAGCATCAACAGGATAAACAACAACGACAGGCCGGTGAATACGGCTACGGCGGTCCACCCACCCGCGGAGAACAGGCTGATGGAGCTCGAAAAGCTTATCACCACCAGGCTCACCAGCAGGGACAGCATGAACGGAACGGTGAAAATTATGAAATTTCCGATCACTTTGGCCGCGTATATCTTCGACCGCGGAACAGAGTGCGAGATCAGCAGCTTGAGCGTGCCTTTCTCCTTTTCCCCGGACACACTGCTGAACATGAAGACCAGGGCCAGGATAGAGAGCACGAAACCGACACAGGTCTGCAGATCAAGTTTTCCGAAAAAAGTCGACACCGGGCTGGACAGCTCGTTGTCATAATGCAACCCGTAATTACCCCGCCAATCGGTGCTGACAAAAGTCGGCAGGCGATCTTCGAGGCCGCCGGCCAGGAAACTGAGCGCGGAGGGCGGACGGAACCCCCTGGCGGAAAAGGACCAGTAGATGTTCCCTTGCGCGCTCTCCTGGTAGATGGACATCTCCTGCCGGTAATCGGCGAGCCGCTGCTCGTATTCCCTGAGGGAGACGAACGTGCCCAGCGGGATCAGAAACAGGCACAGCACCAGCGTGATCGGGAACTTGTAGTTGTTGATCGAATCCTGGATTTCCTTCATCAGCAGCACTTTGAACATGATTAACCTCACCGTGTAACATCTTTTAACAGCTCATGCCATGTCATTCGTGTATTTAGTCTGTAAGCCCGAAACTCTCATCTGCGGCCGGTTTTCAATTCGCAGATCAGTACTCCCGCCATAGGGTCGGGTTCCGGCGGGATGTGCCTCAGCGCACGTCGTAGCGAAGAAAAGAAACGTATGCCCCAGCGAAAAACAGAATGTTTAACAGGATCAGTACCAGATAATCCGGGATCGCGCTGGTAACTGATTCGGTTAGAGTTGATTTGGCGATTGTATGCCGAGGCATACCCGATAAATCGAATGCCTCGTGTTCCGTTAAGAACTTCATTGACTTAGCAGTGATCCAGTCCAAAAACACGGTTCGATATTCCCTGGCCGACTGGAGGAACTTATCGTACTCGGCCGGTCCGGTACGACCCAGAGCCATACTGCCGAACATGAGAGCGGAAGTCGGAGAGCACCGGGCTATGTCTGCCGCAAGCTGTTGCTGGCGAAGCTTTTTCGCTTCATAGTCCGTATCGATAAGACTGAATTGTGCCTCTTTCTTTTCCCTTTCCTCACCGGCCAGTTTTTCCGTGAGTTCACCGTAATTCCTATTGCCCGGATGCTTTTCCCGAAACTCTTGTATCTGGAGGGCTAAATTTTCTTTCTTATAGATCTCGTCATGAATCTGCCGGTAGATTGCCTCTTTCTGGAAATTAATTTCACTCTGGGATGCAACGGGAGAAATCAGACCGGCTAAATTGACCGAGGCCCGTGGAATCAATGCGATGCAACAAATCCAGGCAAGCAGCGATATCAGCAGGCTGATCGAGGAATGGGAAACCAGTGAACTCGACAGGAGACCCAGGGTAAAAAAGCACGTTATGTACAGCAGATAAAGAGCGACCAGCAGTAATATCCGCAGCCAGTGCTCAGAGTTGAGAGAGACGTCCGGATAATTCGCCAGAACGATCAAACCCAGAAGCATGGGGATCAGTACCGGTATCAGCAAGCTTATAAGGCTACCCATGTATTTCCCCAGAATCAGGGTCGGTCGGGATATCTGGTTGGCCAGCAGGAGCCTCAGAGTTCCTTTTTCCTTTTCTCCGGAGACTGTATTGTACGAATAGAGAAAGGCCAGCAGACTGAATATTACACTGACGACAAATGTCAGGTCGAAACCTCCGAATACGGCAAAAAATGGATTTGTGCCGGACTTGGAGCCTTCCAGTACTGTCTGATGTTCATCGGCGACCCAGGCTGTATTGCCTGCTATATCCTTGACTCCCGAGACCAACGCTTCCAGAGCCTCAGGCTCTTTGTTGATTTTTACGCCGACACGCATAAACGTGTTGTAGTTGTTTTGTGCATCCAGTAATTTTCTATCGAGGGATTCGTTCGCTGCAAAATTCTTCATGTCTCGTCTGTAGCTTTCCGCGCCTGCCCAGACAGTAAACAGAATCGTAACTGTGCAGAGGAGCAAGGTCAGCACGAACCGAAGACTAGCGAGGGAATCCTGGATTTCCTTGCGAATGATGATGCTCAGCATCTTGCCCTCCTTTCAGATTACGGTGTGCCACTCTATCCGCAGAAAATATCAACAGGGGGCACGGCGGGTCGTGCCCCCTGTTGCCATCCCTACCTGCGGCTGATTTTCACCCCGAAGACCACGATCCCCACCACCAGTCCGACCAGGGCCAGCACCAGCACCGTTGTCCAGAGCACCTCCGTGCGCGCCTTGACCTGGATACGCACGGTCTTGTCCTCGGTGCGCACCGCGCGGTTGTCGGCCAGGGCCTCGGTGCGGATTTTCACCTCCTGCGCCCCCACTCCCACGTCCTCGGGCGGCAGGAACACCAGAGACACCTGGGCCTCTTTCTCCGGCTCCAGCGAGCGGATCAGGTCCGGCTCGATCCGCGAGCGCCAGTTAAGCGGATTGTCCGTGGATATCTTCACATTGTCCAGACGCCGGGTGCCGATGTTGCGCACGGTCACTTCCAGGGCCAGGCTGTCGCCCACCGTGATCTCGTGGTACAGACTGGGCGCGCGCACCTCGATCCGTCCCACCCCGCGCGGGATCAGCTCCAGGCGCACCGAGCCGGCCTGGAATTCCGCGAGCTGCTCCGGAGTGAACTGCCGCCCGGTGGGGTCGCCCAGCTTCTCAGCCTGCTCCAGGGTCAGTACCAGGGCGAAGAATTCCAGCGGACGGTCGATCACCACCTGCTCGTCATCCCGCTCCGGCAGATAGGCCTTGAGGGACAGTTTCTTGGTGTTCACCCCCTGGCCGAACTTGACCTGGCTCAGGCGCGCCCCGGTCTCGGAGTCCAGGAAATCGCAACTCACCTGACGGGGCAGGTTGACCACGGCCAGCTTGTAGACATCATCGCTGGTGGAGAACCGCTCCAGGGTCAGATCGTAGGAGGCGGCCCCGCCCAGGTCCACCTCCTGCGAGAACTGCATCGAGTTGATATCCACCACGCTGGCGCTGGCGTCCTTTTCCAGGAATATGTTCTTCTCGTCCTTGCGGCCGCCGTAGTTGAGGCTCACGCACACTGTCTCCACGTCCTTGAGCAGGCCGAAATCGGCCACTGTGGCCCCGCCCATGTCCAGAGTGGGGATACGAGTCTCGTAGGGCGCGCCGATTATGGTGTTGCTGCCCGGTTCGAGCAGGGAGACGAAAATGTTGTAGATCCTGGAGGAGCGCATCTCGGGCGTGAACACGTCGAAATGCTCCTGGAACTGGTCCAGGTACTCCTGGTTGCCCTCCATCGTGCTGCGCAGGGTCACCTTGACCCGACGCTCACCCCGCGGGGTCTGGTACTTGACCGCCCGCTCCACGATGATGTAGGACTGCTGCGAGATCACGCGCAGGATCAGTTTCTGATAGTCCACCTCGGCGCTCAGGGCTTCGTTGCGCGAGCGGATGAATTCATCCTCCGAGATGGCCTTGTTCTCGTAGAGCTTGCGGTCGGACTCCAGTTTCTGGGAAGCGCTCTGGTAGGAGGCGCGGGCCTTTTTCAGGTCCAGCAGGAGCGAGGCCTGGTCTTGCTGCGCCGGGGCACATTGGAAACACCACGCCAGCATGAGCACTGCGGCCAGGAAGACATTGATGAGCTTGGAATTCATTGATTACTCCTGTCGGACGAGTATTTCTGGTCGACCCGGTAGCCGCAGTCGTTTTCGAAATCCCAGAGGGTCTGTTTTTTAAGCTCGGCCAGGGCGAGCTGGTACGAGATGTAGGCGTCAAGGTAATTGAGTTGCGAGGCGGCCAGGCTCTCCTGGGCCAGGGCCATGTCCTGGCTGGTGATCGCGCCGCTGTCGAAACGCAGACGGCTGATCTGGTAGCTGCGCTGGGCCAGTTGCTGGTTCTGCTCGTGGATACGCAGACGGTTGCCGGACTCCTCCACGTTACGGACAATCTCACGCACCTCGCGGACAATCGTATTGCGCTGGTCCTCGATGTCGAGGCGGGCCTGACGGAGGTTGGCCATCTCCTGCTGCACCCTCTCCTTGCCCCGGCCCCAGTCGAACACCGGCACAGTCACCGAAAGCGTGACCCCGCGGTTGGGCGGACGGTCCACGAAATTGTCGAACGATGAGTTGAACAGGTCCAGGGTTGAGCCGTGCTCGCGGGTGCTCACCCCGGTGATGTCGTAGTAGGCCGAAATCTTGCCGCTGATCTCCCGGATGCGCTTGGCCCGGTCCAGGTCGATCCGGCCCAGCTCGTAATCCAGCTCGGCCTCGTGCAGCTCCAGACGGTTGGCCAGGGCGCGCTCGATGGCTTTGTCGGGGTCGACGGTAAGAGAATCGTAGCTCAGATCGGTCACCACATTCACCGGCTGGTAGAGGTCGAGACCGATCAACTGCTTGAGTTCGTCCGAGGCGCGCTCCAGGTCTCCCTGGCGCTCGAAGAGGGCGGCCCGGTTCTCGGCCGCGGTCACCTCGGCGATCAGCACCTCGCCCTCGGGGATACGCCCGGCCTCGGCCTTGAGACGGGCCACTTCCAGGGCCTGCTCGCTGTTGGCCAGCTTTTCGCCCGCGATCCCGGCGGCGCGCGTGCAGCGGAACACCTGATAGAAAGCCTGTGTCACCCGGTAGATGATGTCCATCTGCTGACGGGTGAACTGGCTGGAGACTTTCTCGTAATTCAGGCGCGCCTCGTTCAGGTTCTCGGCCAGGGTGTTGCGGGTGAACACCGGCTGCTCGAACATCAGGCTGAAACTGCTCTGGGCCTTGCGGTCGCTGAGGGTCCGGTAGTCGTTCAGAGCCAGGACCGTTTTCTCGTTCGTCCGCAGCAGCTCCGAGGAAAGAGCGAGGTTGCCCCCGGTGGGCAGCATGTAGGTGAACTTGAGCCGCCCGCTGTACTGCATCGCCCCGGTGGAATTGTACACCGGCAGGCCATCCGCCCGCTGGATCGGGTTCACGTTCTCGTTCCAGGAGGGCGCGTAGACAGTGAAATCCAGCCGCGGGTCGAACTGGGCCTGGTAATAGCGGTAGGAGTGCTCCATCGCCTGCTTGCGCTCGTGGTAGGAGCGCACAGTGTAGCTCTCGCCCAGGGCGATCGAGACCGCCCGCTCCAGGGTCAAGGCATTCTCCGCTGCGGCCAGAGGTCCGGCCAGGGCCAGACAGAGAATGAACAGCATCTGTCTCCAGCGTGCCTGCATGTTCGGCTCTTTCTTATTCAAGACGCGTTCGGTTTGATTGCTTCTTCGATTGTCGCACGGAACCTCCGGGAACGGTCAGTCCCTCGACGGAAGGCAAAAGCAAGCGCTGTGCCGTTTATGGCGAGCAAAAGGGCAGATGGGTGTATCCTGTTGTCGTGTTTTAATTTACATCCACACAAATCAGTAGCGGGGTCAAAACTGACCAGCAAGGGGCGGAAACCGCTTCATTCGCCAAACTCTTTGCCTTTCAAGCCTCTGCCTGGTTTCCACCTGTAAGCTGGACTGGCACGGGACTGTGTATCACTTTATACAACTGTTGTCACCCTCTCTACACACCCCATCCCTTTTACCGGCGTGCATTCCGCGGTTCGGGATACTCCGCACCGGGTAAGGGGGGCAGAGGCAAGGAAGACATGAACGCTCGGCACGCGGCAGGACAATGGCATTTATTTTGCCTGTCACCTGGTGGTGCGTTAACACAACAGTTGAATCCGGGGCCGATCTGGTATAATATCCTTAGCGTCCAGGTCCGGCCCCTATCTTCCCTACACATTATCCCGGCGGTGCTGAATCTCATGGAACTGACCGCTGCCTTGCGCAAACTGTTCAAACCCGCGGTGAGAGAGCAGAGTCCGGATTTCCAGAAACAGGCGCTCAGTGAGTTCAGCCGCTCGCTGACCCTGATAGTCGACCTGGAGCAACTCAAGGACAACGTCATCTCGGCCCTGCGCGAGCTGTACCCGATGGGAAGCCTGGCGATATTCCTGCTGAACCTGGAGCTTAACCGTTTCCAACTGGCCGCCTGGCGCGGTGACACCCAGGCGCCGGAGGTCCGCCCGGGCTTCGCCCCCGAGGACCCGCTGATCCGCTGGTTCACGGTCAACGAGACCCACCTGAGCCTGCCGCACAGCCCGGACATCGCCTCGTTTTTCAAGCCGGAGGAGCATGCGGTGCTGGAGGCCGTGCAGGCCGAGACCATCCTGCCGCTGATCTCGATGAACCGCCTGATCGGGGTGATCTGCCTGGGGCGCCTGGCCGGCAGCGGACAGTTGAAGGAGTCGGATTACGAGTTCCTGCACAACCTGGCCGGGCAGGCGGCGCTGGCGTTCGAGAACGCCTACCTCTACCAGCAGCAGAAAGCCCGTCTGCGCCGCATGTACCGCGCCGACCGTCTGGCCACCCTGGGCCAGCTCGCCGCCGGGGCGGCCCACGAGATCCGCAACCCTCTAACCTCGATCCGCAGTACGATCCAGTACCTGCAGAGAGACATCCAGGACCCGGTCAAGCAGGCCCTTGTCCGCGAGCTGATCGAGGAGGTGGACCGGATCAACGGGATCATCGAGGGCCTGCTGTCGTTCTCGCGCCCGGCCAAGGCCGAGATTTCGAGCGTGGACCTGCGCGCCCTGCTGAGCCAGGTGCTCGCGCTGGCCTCGGCCACGGCGCTCAAGCGCGGCATCGCGCTGGACCTGGAGTATGTCCCCGCGGAGACCGAGTTGAGCGCCGACCCGGCCCTGCTTAAGCAGGTGTTCCTGAATGTCCTGATGAACGCGATCGAGGCCCTGGAGGGCGGCGGCCACATCCAGGTGCGCGTGGAGCTGGCCGACCGCGGTCGCGGCGGCAGCCATACGCAGAGGAAAATGTTCCACGTGCTGTTCAGCGACAACGGCCCCGGAATCCCCGCGGAAAACATGGAACGCATCTTCGACCCGTTTTTCACCACCAAGAAAGAGGGCACCGGCCTGGGGCTGTCGATCTGTTACGGCATCATCCAGCAGCACGGTGGAGATATAGAAATCGAAAGCCGCACCGCGGACGCCGAGAGCCGGGAGCACGGCACCCGGGTGGCGGTCACCCTGCCGCAGGCCCAGTCCATAAGCGGCAGCAGACGCTCCAGGGAGAAATGATGCAGAGCAAGATACTGGTGGTCGACGACGAGAAAAACATCCGCGCCATCCTGACCCGCCTTCTCGAGGATGAGGGCTACGCCGTGCTCACGGCCGCCAGCGCCGAGGAGGCGATAGTGCTGGCCGAATCCTCGGGGCCCGACCTGGTCCTGATGGACCAGCGCATGCCCGGGTTGGATGGTATCGAGGGGCTGGTGCGGATCAAGGCGCGCAACCCCGATATCACGGTCATTATCCTGACCGCCCACGCCGAGATCGGCCTGGCGGTGGAGGCGATCAAGAAAGGGGCCTACGACTACCTGACCAAGCCCTTCGACAATGAGGAACTGCTGATAGTGATCCGGCGCGCCCTGGAGCGCAGCAGCCTCGCCCACCGGGTGAACAGCCTGGAGCGCGAGCTGCACGAGCGCTACAGTTTCCGCAACCTGGTCGGGGTGAGCGCGGCGATGCGCCGGGTGCAGGAGCAGATCGCCCGGGTCTGCGAAACCGGGGCCACTGTGCTGGTGGAGGGCGAAAGCGGCACCGGCAAGGAACTGGTGGCCCGGGCCATCCATTTCAACAGCCGCCGGGCGGACAAGCCCTTTGTCACGGTCAACTGTGGGGCGATCCCGCTCAGCCTGATCGAGAGCGAGCTGTTCGGGCACGAGAAAGGCGCGTTCACCGGGGCGGTGGAGCGCCGCAGCGGCAAGTTCGAGCAGGCCGGCGGCGGGACATTCTTCCTGGACGAGGTGGGTGAGCTGCCCCTGGAGGCCCAGGTGAAACTGCTGCGCGTGCTGGATGAGCGCCGGGTGACCCGCCTGGGCGGACGCGAGAGCCTTCCCCTGGATGTGCGCCTTATCGCCGCCACCAACAAAGACCTTCAGCAGCAGGTCGAGAAAGGTGCATTCCGGCTCGACCTTTTCTACCGCCTGAATATCGTGACCCTGCGCCTGCCCCCGCTGCGGGAGCGGCGCGAGGACATCCCGGTGCTGGCCGAGCATTTTATCCGCAAGCACAACCGCCTGCTCGACCTTTCGATCACCGGGTTCTCGCTGGCCGCGGCCGACCGGCTCCAGGCCTATGACTGGCCGGGCAACGTGCGCGACCTGGAGAACGCGGTCCAGAGCGCGATGATCCAGGCCGGGGCCGGGACCCTGGAGCCGCAGCACCTGCCGATGCGGGTGACCGCCGGGGCCTCTGTCGCGCCGGAGCGTGACGCGGGACCGGACAGCAGCGGACTGGGGGCCAGCGTGCGCCAGATGAGCGCCCGGCTCGAACGGGAGATGATCCGCGACACCCTGGCCGAGTGCGGGAACAACCGCACCGAGGCAGCGCGTCGGCTGAACGTGAGCCGGAAAACGCTCTACAACAAGTTGCACGAGTACGGGCTGGAATGAATTTCATTCAATCCCGCTGTTCGCGCCAGGATCGGCCGGTTCTTCTTCCCTGCCGTTCAGCAGGCGATTCATAACCTTATGCCGCGTTTGAGCTACCGCGCCATAATTGTTATTATCAAAGGTGTTACCGTCCACACATCATGTCCCGCCGGAGGCCTCATGCACGCTGAATCGCTACGCAAGCTCGCGCTTTTCTACCTGACCCTGCTGCTCCTTGCCGCCGCCGGAACGCTCCAGGCCGCGGACAAGGTTTTCATCTTCACCAATGCCAGCCACACGGCGCAGGATTTCGCGGTCTGGGCCGAACTGGCGGCCAGGCTCAAGCCCTACGGCGAGGTCCAGGTGCTGGCCAGTGAGCTTTCCAGCAAGGACCGCTCCACGATGCCCTCGTTCAACAGCCCCTGGCACGAGTACGCCTGCTACGTGCCCGCGCCCTGGGACTACTATCCACATCCCAAGATCGCCCCGTTCGTGGATGCGGCCTGGGTGGAGGCCAACCGCAAGCTGCTGGCCGACAAGTGCGCCATCCTTCAGCGCCTGGGCCTGTTCGCCGAGTTCGAGGCCAATGACGCGCATTTCCTGCCCGAGGCGTTCTTCCAGAAATACCCGCAGTACCGCGGGCCGCGGGTGGACCATCCCCGGCGCAGCACGCGCGAGGAGTTCTCCCTGTGTCTGGACCAGCCGGACACGAAGGAAATGGTGGTCTGGATGATGGCCGAGCTCAAGCGTAACGCCCCGCTCATTCATTCGGTCGACGAGGGCGTGAACGACGCCGGCCAGGGGCTCTGCTGGGCCGAGGCCCAGTACCCCGGACCCAACGGCCCGGCCGCATGCAGTGGCCTCACCGCCGGCCAGCGCGTGCGCGCCCTGAGCGAGGAGGTCCACCGCGGGGCAGCGCAGGGCGGCGGAGATGTCCTTCTGCTCTGGAACAATGTGAACCTGTGGCGCAACGAGCTGGAGGTGGTGCGTCCCCTGCTGCCCGAGAACACCTTGCTGCAGCGCTCCGACCCGTCTTTCATGTCGATCGGCTCAGAGTGCCGCTTCAGTTGCTACCCCATTCGCGGGATAGTAGACCCACTGACTGTGATCCAGCGCATGGAGCGCTACCACCGTCCGCAGACACGCTTTATCGAGATCGGCCCATCGGCGATCTACAGCCGCGGTTCCGACACGCCCGAGGCCACGGCCAAGCTGCTGGACATCGTGGAAGACTGTATCAAGTCTCCCACCGGCAACCTTTCCGAGCGCCTGGAGCGGCTGAAAAAGTTCGCCGCCGCCTGGGGTGGGCAGGCGAACGCCGAGACCGTGTTCCAGGCCCTCTACGACATCCACCAGGCCCTGGACCTGAAAAACAACCTGGTGGGCGGCTACGCCCAGTACAGCAACCTTTACTGCGGCGTCTCTATGCGCCACATGACCCGCCCGCTGGTGATCAAGCCCGACCTTCTGAGCGCGGAGGAGGAGAGCTATTTCCTGCCCTACGTGTTCAACCCAAGCCCGGTAGAGGCGAGGATGGACTATATCGATTTCCACGGCGGACGGATGACCGGCACTGTCGACTGGGAGGCCCCGGGGCTGCACCGCGCTCTGGGCATGGCCGGGAACGCCGGCCGCAGCCTCTGCGCGCTCGATGGCGCTCCCGAGGCGAGGTTCCTGCGTAACCTCGGCCTGGCCATTCAGATGTGGGCCCATGAGGTCCGCTCGATCCACAATTTCTACCATGCCCAGGTGTTGCGGGACAAGTACAAGGAGATACTGAGCGGACCGAAACGCGTGCCCTCCAAGGACGACAGTTGGGACGGCGATCCGGGCAACCTGGAATGGAACGCGATCATGCGCGATGAGCTGGACAACACCACCGAGATGATCGC
>JAJFUG010000152.1 GCA_021372515.1 bacterium | reverse complement strand
AGGTCCTGGATATTCTCGAAGCCTTTGAGAAACTCTCCCTCGTCCTGTTTCATCTTGCCGATGGAGAACCCGGTTATCACCAGGTCGGCCTCGGCCGAGTTGACGCTCACCAGCGAATCGAACGACTGGTCCTCGGCCAGTGGCACCGGGATCACGTTGTTGGGCGAGATCGGCAGGCGGCCGCGGGCCAGAAGGTCGTTCAGGCGGGCCACCTCGCGGTCCATTTCTTTCTTGTGGAACGCCGCGTAGAGCACTATCTCCGCCCCTTTCCAGTCCGGGTGGCCGATGATGATGTAGGCCAGGATGATCATCAGGTTGGCGTTGCGGTAGTCGCCCGGGGTCAGCCAGATATGGATCAGCCGACGGTAGCCGAAATGACGGTTGGAATGCCGCAGCACGCAGACATTGAATCCCGCGATGGCTGCAAAATCACAGGATTCGAGCAGGTGTTCGAGCTGGCCCTTTTCCTCGTACAGAAACTCGAACAGCATGCTGTTGTTCTCCAGGCCGGCCACTCCCGGAATCTGGACCAGTTGCGCCACAGCGGTGCGGAAACTGGGGCTCACGATGGTGTCCACGTAGATCGCCGCATCGCTGGAGCGCGCCTGACGGACCAGGCGTTCCAGGGTGGCCTGGGCATCGGCGTGGGTCTCGCTGTTCAGCGGCCCGCGGATGAAATGGATGAACGAGCCGAACCCATAGTGGTGCGATATCCAGCGCAGGACATCGAACGGGGCCAGACGGGTGAGCGAGTGCGAGGACAGGGCGATGAAAGAGGGCCGCCAGTTGGCCATGCTCTGGCTGGCGCCCTGGCGCTGGATCAGCACCTGGAGCTTGCGCGTGAGCTGGAACAGCACCCCCTGCACCACCTCGGACAGGTCGCGCTCGCCCTGGTTGCTGCGCTTGAGGCCCCAGTAGATACCGGCCATCGACAGGATCGCCAGGATCGCGTACAACGGCTGCATCTGGTACATCATCACAAAACTCAGGATCGCCCCCAGCAGCGAAAGGTACCACTTGGAGCGGAAAGTCGGCCGGTAGGAGGGATCGCCGGAGAAATGCTCCAGGAAGCTGATCGAGCAGAGCGAGCCGTAGGTGACCATGAAAAACATACTGATGATCTGGGCCACGAAATCGACATTGCCCATGGAGACGAAAACAAGAGCGATAAGCGAGGTCAGAAGCGTGGCGTTAATCGGTTCGTTGGCCTTGCCTCTGCCCCTGGTCAGGTAAGCGTTGATGCGTTTCCAGGGAAATACGCCATCTCCAGCCAGGGCCTGAAGGGTGCGCGGAGCGACCAGGATCGAGCCGATGGCCGAGGAAATCGTGGCCGCGCCCAGGCCGATTGGGATAATCGGGCCCCAGACAGCTATCTTCGACATGATGAACTGGTCGCCCGCCAGCTCATCCGGAGTGGCGCTAAGGCCCAGCTTTATCACCACCATCACGTAAACAACCATGCCACAAATGGTGGCAAACAGCGTTCCCATCGGGATGGAGCGCCTGGGATTCTTCAGATCGCCGGAAAGCCCCACCCCCGCGGTCATGCCGGTGAACGCCGGGAAAATGATGGCGAACACGGTGAAAAAATTGTCCGGCCGCTTGACCGTGGAAAGAAGCCCCAGATCGGAGTTGTGTGTTACCGGGTGGCCGAGGAAAAACATCACCAGCGAGAGCGCCAGAATGCTCACCACCACCCAGAGCATGCTCACACCCAGGTCCGCCCCCTTGTAGAGTATCACCCCGATCAGGATCAAGGTGGCCGGAATGCCCACCATTCGAGGGTCGGGCGTGTGGCCGGTCAGATGCTCGAACCAGGGGAAGAGCGGACGGAAAGCCTCTGAAAAAGCGATCATGTAGAATGCGACCGAAATGGCCTGCGACAGGAACAGCGAGATGCCTATCGCCCCGCCCACCGTGGGGCCGAACGAGCGGCTGATGATGTAATACTCTCCCCCACCCTCCACTTTCAGGTTGGTGGCGATCTCGGCCACCGCCATGCCGGTAGGGATCGTGATCAGGTGGCCGATCAGGATGATGGTCAGCACTCCCAGCACCCCGACATGCGCCACACCGTAGCCGAACCGCAGGAACAGGATCGCGCCCAGGATCGTGCTGATCGCGGCCAGGAACACCGGCGCCGTGCCGAAACCGTGGCCGCGTTCTTTCTGTTCGCCCCGTGAGGCCATGCCGGTGCTCGTTCGAGTGAGTGCTTCCGAAGAATCGTGGCGGGTAATTCTCGACACTGATTCAATTTGTTTTCGAAGAACACTCCAGGCAAGGCTTGCGGTCAAAAAAAACCCGGCCGAAGCCGGGTTTTCATTTTGCAGGAGCGTAACACGCCGTCAGAGTGTTTTTCCCTCGGCGTCCAGGATCGGCTTGAGCACCTTGACCAACTCGTCGAACTGGTCCGGGGTGAGCGCCTGTTCCCCGTCCGAAAGAGCCTGCTCCGGCGCGGCGTGCACCTCGATGATAGCGCCGTCCGCCCCGCAGGCCGCCGCGGCCTTGGTCATCGGGGCCACCAGTTTGGGTATTCCCGTGCCGTGCGAGGGGTCGACTATGATCGGCAGGTGGCTCAGGCCACGGATCAGCGGCACCGCGGCCATGTCCAGGGTGTTGCGCGTGGCGGTTTCGAAAGTGCGGATACCGCGCTCGCACAGGATCACGTTCTGGTTGCCCTGACTAAGGATATACTCGGCGCTCATCAGGAACTCGTTGATCGTGGCCGAGATGCCGCGCTTGAGCAGCACGGGCTTGTCCATCAGGCCCACCTGCTTGAGCAGGGAGAAATTCTGCATGTTGCGCGCCCCGATCTGCAGGACATCGGTGTAACGCGCCACCAGGGGCAGGTCCTGTGAAGAGAGCACCTCGGTCACGATTGGAAGGCCGGTCTTCTCGCGGGCCTCGGCCAGCAGCTCCAGGCCCTCCTCCTCCAGACCCTGGAACGCGTAGGGCGAGGTGCGCGGCTTGAACGCACCGCCGCGGAGCATACGCGCCCCGGCGGCCTTCACCCTCTTTGCGGTCTGGACTATCTGTTCGCGGCTTTCCACGGAGCAGGGGCCGGCGATCAGCACGAACTGCTTGCCGCCGAACTCCACGTCCTTGCCCACCTTCACGATGCTCTTCTCGCTTTTCAGCTCACTGCTGACCAGCTTGTAGGGCTTGAGGATG
Source organism: bacterium (assembly GCA_021372515.1). NCBI lineage: Bacteria > bacterium. The sequence goes on along the minus strand of JAJFUG010000152.1, from coordinate 13,112 downwards.
GGAATGACCGATTCCACTCCGGGCACGGATTCGAGGGACTTCAGCCTGAACTTGCCCCGCTCGTCGCCGATCGCGCCGATCACCGTGCGCTCTGTCCCGTAGATCGGGTGGACCTTGTAGCCCAACTCGCGGATACGGTCGAAGACGTGATCGGTCTGCTTACTGGTGGCGTCCTTCTTCATTACGATAATCATAGCGTCACACCTGTCCTGAAAAGGCCCCACCCGCGGGCGGGGCCTGGGTCGGTTACTGGGCCAGGACGCGCTCGGCGATCAGATCGCCCACCTGGCTCGTCGTGTAGCCCATCTTGCCGGCGGCCATGCTCTTCATCTTGTTGGCGCAGGCCCACATCACGGCGCTCTCGATATCCTGGGCCACTTTCGCCTCGCCCAGGGAGTCCATCATCATCGCGCCCGAGCAGATCGAAGCGAGCGGGTTAATAACACCCTTGCCCGTGTACTTGGGAGCGCTGCCGCCGATCGGCTCGAACATCGAGACGCCACCGGGGTTGATGTTGCCGCCCGCGGCGATGCCCATTCCGCCCTGGACCATGGCGCCCAGGTCGGTGATAATGTCGCCGAAAAGGTTGTCGACCACGATCACGTCGAACCATTCCGGGTTCTTCACCATCCACATCGTGGTGGCGTCCACATGGGCGTACTCGCGCTTGATGTCCGGGTAATCCTTGGCCCCCACCTCGTGGAACGTGCGCTCCCAGAGGTCGGAGGCGTAGGTGAGGACGTTGGTCTTGGCACAGAGGGTAAGGGTCTTCTTCTTGTTGCGCTTGCGGCAGTAGTCGAAAGCGTAGCGCACGCAGCGTTCCACGCCCTTGCGGGTGTTGATCGAGGTCTGGATCGCCACCTCGTCCGGCGTGCCCTTCTTCAGGTTGCCGCCCGCCCCGACATAGAGACCCTCGGTGTTCTCGCGCACGACCACGAAATCGATGTCCTCGGGGCCCTTGCCCTTGACCGGGGTCTCAACTCCCGGATAAAGCTTGACCGGCCGCAGGTTGATGTAGTGGTCGAGGCCGAAACGCATGGCCAGCAGGAGGCCTTTCTCCAGGATGCCGGGCTTGACATCCGGGTGCCCGATGGCGCCCAGCAGGATCGAGTCGAACTTGCGCAGCGTGTCGCAGCCGTCCTCGGGCAGCACCACCCCGGTTTTTTTGTAGAACTCGCCGCCCCAGGGAATCTCGGTGTAATCCAGCTTGAAACCGTGCTTGCCCGCCGCCGCGTCGAGGACTTTGCGCGCCTCGGCGACTACTTCCGGACCGGTGCCGTCGCCGCCGATCACCGCGATCTTATACTGTTTCGCCATCCAGGTCTCCTGTGGTCAGAAACGTTGTGGAGTTGATGATGCGAATCAAGGCCCTGCCGTAAAACCCCGTCCGCGGACCGGCCCGTTACAGGCCGGTCCGGGTGCGTGGGGGTGATTCTTAAGAGGAATGACAATTCAACCGGTGCATCGGGGGCCCGCTCAGGCCTGGCCGATGAACATCCAGGGCTTGGCCGCCCGGTAGTCGCGCTCGAACGCGCCGATCTTGTCCGAGAACTGCTGCGTCCAGCCGATGTCGTCCAGCCCCTTGAGCAGACGCTCACGGTAGAACGGCGAGACCTCGAAGCGGAACACCTTGCCGCTCGGAGCGGTGACTGTCTGGCTCTCCAGGTCCACGCTGAGCGTGGCGCCCTCTTTGGCCCCCACCTCGCCGAACAGGGCATCCACCTCGTCCCGCTTGAGGACCACGGGCAGAATGCCGTTCTGGAAGCAGTTGTTGAAGAAAATGTCGGCGAAGCTGGGCGCGATGATGGCCCGGAAACCGTACTCCTTGAGCGCCCAGGGTGCGTGCTCACGGCTGGAGCCGCAGCCGAAATTGTCCAGGGCCAGCAGGATCTGCGCCCCCTTGTAGCGCGGCTGATTGAGCGGGAACTCCGGGTTGTCTTTCGTCCCGGCGTCATCCAGATAGCGCCACTCGTGGAACAGGTGCCTGCCGAAACCGGTGCGCTCGATCTTCTTCAGGAACTGCTTGGGCACGATGGCGTCCGTGTCGACATTCATCCGGTCGAGCAGGGCCGCAACCGCCGTAAGCTTCTTGAAAGGTTCCATGTTATGTCTCTTATCTAAAGTTATGCCTCAAGGGCGTCAGTTCATCTTGCGCGGATCGGCGAAATGGCCGGCCACGGCTGCGGCCGCCGCCATCAGGGGGCTCACCAGGTGCGTGCGTCCGCCGCGCCCCTGACGGCCCTCGAAATTACGGTTGCTGGTGGAGGCGCACCTCTCGCCCGGCAGCAGCATGTCGCCGTTCATGGCCAGGCACATCGAGCAGCCCGCCTCGCGCCACTCGAACCCGGCCTCGGTGAACACGCGGTCCAGGCCCTCGGACTCGGCCTGTTTCTTGACCAGGCCGCTGCCCGGGACGACTATCGCCTGCACGCCCGCGGCCACCTTGCGCCCGCGCACGAACTGGGCCGCCTCGCGCAGGTCCTCGATCCGGCCGTTGGTGCAGGAGCCGATGAAGGCCTTGTCGATCTTGATCTGGGTGATCGGCGTATTGGGGGCCAGCCCCATGTACTCCAGGGCGCGCTCCACGGCCTTGCGGGCCGCCGGATCGGCCAGAGCGGCCGGGTCCGGCACCTTGCCTTCGATATCCACCACCTGGCCCGGGCTGGTGCCCCAGGTGACCTGGGGCTTCACATAGGCCATGCTCAGCTCGACCACCTTGTCGAACGCCGCATCCGGGTCGGAGGGCAGCTTGCGCCACTCGGCCACGGCCTGCTCGAACTGCGCGCCCCTGGGGGCGTACGGGCGGCCCTTCAGATAGGCGAACGTGGTGTCATCCGGCGCCACCAGGCCGGCCTTGGCCCCGGCCTCGATGGACATGTTGCAGAGGGTCATGCGGCCCTCCATGCTCAAAGCGCGCACCGCCTCGCCGGCGTACTCGATGATGTAGCCCGTGCCGCCGGCGGTGCCGATCTTGCCGATTATGGCCAGGATTATGTCCTTGGGGCCGACATCCACTCCCGGCTTGCCCTCCACCTTGACCAGCATGAACTTGGGCTTTTTCTGCTGCAGGGTCTGGGTGGCCAGCACGTGCTCCACCTCCGAGGTGCCGATGCCGAAAGCCAGCGCCCCGAACGCCCCGTGGGTGGCGGTGTGGCTGTCGCCGCAGACTATGATCGAGCCGGGCAGGGTGAGTCCCTGCTCCGGTGCCATCACGTGGATGATCCCCTGGCGCGGGTCATCCATGTCGAACAGTGTCACCCCGAACTCGCGGCAGTTGGTGCGCAGCGCCTCGACCTGACGGGCCGAGAGCGGGTCCGCGATGGGCTTGTCACGGTTCACCGTGGGCACGTTGTGGTCCGGCACGGCATAGGTCGAGCTGGGCGAGTGCAGCTTGCGCCCGGCCAGCCGCAGTCCCTCGAAAGCCTGGGGCGAGGTCACCTCGTGCACCAGGTGACGGTCGACATACAGGATGTCGATCCCGTTCTGGGAGTGCACCACGTGCGAGTCCCAGATCTTTTCCGCCATTGTTTTACCCATGCATTCACTCCTTATCCTTGTCTGACATTTCCGAATCCCTTTATCGGCGCCCGCTCAGACCGCAGCCTGACGGGGAGCGCCGGCCGCCTGTCCGGTCCGTCCGTGCTGACGGCCGTAGATCGCCTTGTTGGCCGCGTTGAGATAGGCCCGGGCCGTGGCGTCCATCACATCCGTGCTGGCCGCCTTGCCCATGTACTCCACACCGTCGAACAGCACCCGCAGGAACACCTCGCCCACCGCCTCGCGGCCCTCGCCCACCGAGCGGAGCTGGTAGTCCACCAGCGAGCCCTTGAGGTCCACGATCCGGTCGATGCAGTTGCACAGGGCGCTCACCGGACCGTCCCCGGTGGCGGCATCCTTCACCTTGTCGCCGCCCTCGCGCTTGGACAGCATGATCGTCGCCGTGCTAAGGGCCGGCTGGCCGCCCACGGTCTGGAGGTATTCCAGCTTCCAGGTCTCGGGGATGTGCTGCACCCCGTCCTGCGCGATTGCCATCAGGTCGTCGTCCGTAATGCTCTTCTTCTGGTCGGCCAGCTTGCAGAACAGCTTGTAGGCCTTCTCCACATCATCCTTGGTCAGGTCGAACCCCAGCTCCTTCAGGCGGTGCTCCAGGGCGTGACGGCCGGAATGCTTGCCCATCACGATGTTGCCTTTCTGGATGCCCACCGACTGCGGGGTCATGATCTCGTAGGTCAGGGCCTCTTTCAGCACCCCGTCCTGATGTATCCCCGCCTCGTGCGCAAAAGCGTTCTTGCCCACGATGGCCTTGTTGGGCTGCACGAACACGCCGGTGATGTTGGAAAGCATCCGGCTGGTCGGGAACAGCTCCGTGGTCACGATATCGGTGTGGAAATCCAGGATGTCGTGACGGGTGCGGGCGGCCATGACAAACTCCTCCAGCGAGGCGTTGCCCGCGCGCTCGCCGATGCCGTTGATCGTGCACTCCACCTGACGGGCCCCGTTCTGGCAGGCGGCCAGGGAATTGGCCACCGACAGGCCGAGGTCGTTGTGGCAGTGCACGCTCAGGATCGCTTTGCCCGTGGCGAACTCGGGCACGTTCTTGACCAGCAGGGCGATCTTGCGGCCGAACTCGCTGGGCACCTGGTAGCCCACGGTGTCGGGGATGTTGATTGTGGTGGCCCCGGCCGCGATCACGGCCTTGACCACCAGGGCCAGGTAGTCGTCATCCGTGCGACCGGCATCCTCGCACGAAAATTCCACGTCGTCGCAGTAGCCCTTCGCCAGCTCGACCGCCTTAACCGCCATCTCCACAACTTCTTCCCTGGTTTTCTTGAGCTTGAACTTCAGGTGAATGTCGCTCGTGGCCAGGAACGTGTGGATACGCGGACGGGCGGCGTGCTGAAGGGCCTCCCAGGCACGGTCGATGTCCAGCTTGACCGCGCGGGCCAGCCCGGCGATGATGGGCTTGCGCACCTCCTTGGCCACCTGCAGCACGGACTCGAAATCGCCCTCGCTGGCGATTGGGAACCCGGCCTCGATCACGTCCACGTTCAGCTTCTCGAGCTGACGGGCCAGGCTCAGTTTTTCGGGCAGGTTCATGCTGCAACCGGGCGACTGCTCACCATCACGCAGAGTCGTATCGAAAACCAGTACCTTCCTGCTTTCCTTACCAGACATGGTTTACCTCGTATTCTGCACCGGGGCCTCGCGCGGCCGCCGGCTGGTTTCTGACTTCAGTCGAATCACGGAACAGAAAGAGTGCGCCGCGCACAACAGACCGCGGCCTATGCCGGGAAACGGACTGGAGCGTCACAAGCTCGTAGTCGAATACCACTTGATAAGGATCGCCAGCTCAAACATGGCCCCGCGTTCCGGGAAAGGGTTCAGCGGTCGATTTTTCAGTCGGCCGAAATCGAGCGCCCGATGGCCCGGGCGATAATCTCCAACTCGCGCATCAGACGGTCGAACTGCTCGGGATAAAGGCTCTGGGCGCCGTCCGAAAGCGCCTTGTTCGGGTCGGGGTGCACCTCGACGATCAAGCCATCCGCCCCGGCCGCGATGGCCGCCCGGCCCATCGGCAGCACCTTGTCCCGGATGCCCGTGCCGTGGCTCGGGTCGGCCACGATGGGCAGGTGGCTCAGCTTGTGCACCACCGGGATGGCCGCGATGTCCATCGTGTTGCGGGTGTAGGTCTCGAAAGTGCGGATGCCCCGCTCGCAGAGGATGACCTCCTTGTTGCCGCCCGAAATCACATACTCGGCGCTCATCAAAAGGTCCTCCACTGTGGCGGCCAGCCCCCGCTTCAGCAGGACCGGCTTGCGCACATGGCTGAGCTCGCGCAGCAGGGTGAAATTCTGCATGTTGCGCGCGCCCACCTGAAGGATATCGACATAATCGAGCATCAGCTCCACCTGGCTGCGGTCCATCACCTCGCTGACCACATCCAACTTGTACTTGTCCCCCACCTGGCGCAGTATCTTGAGGCCCTCCTCGCCCATGCCCTGGAAACTGTAGGGCGAGGTGCGCGGCTTGAAAGCTCCGCCGCGGAGCACCCGGGCGCCGCTCTCGGCCACGCGGGCGGCAACCTCGTCCATCTGGGCCAGGCTTTCCACCGAGCAGGGGCCGGCCATGACCAGCACCTCGCGGCCGCCGATGGTCGCGCCGCCGGGCAGGGTGATCACCGTGTTGTCGGGCTTGAACTGACGGCTGGCGAACTTGTAGGGCGCCGAGATGCGTATCACCTCGGCCACCCCGTCCAGGATTTCGAAATCCCGCGGGTCGAGCAGGTTGGTCTCGCCGATCACGCCGATGATCGTGCGGTTGGAACCGGTGGAGCGGTGTGTGTCGAACTTCAGATCGTGGAGTCTGGTGATGATGGCCTGGATTTGATCTTCCGAGGCATCATTGCGCATGCTTATGACCATCGCCTGTCCCCTCGCTGCAGACTTCCTGCTCCAGTCTGCGGGTTTCCTCTATTATTCTGGTGAAAAGTCTCATTATCGCATCATCACTCAGCGGACCCTGGTTGTTGCGGCTCACGTTCCGCTGAATCTGCTCCTCGCGCTCCCGGTTGTAGACCGGCAACCCGACCGCACGCTTGAGACGTCCGATTTCAAGAGCGAATCCCACCCGGCGGTTCACCAGTTCGAGCAACTGTGCATCCACCGCATCGATCTTCTCACGCCAGTGCTCGATCTCGGCCGAGCTGTCCATCCGTTCTCCTTTCACGGCACAACCCGCTGGAATTATACGCCTATATAGCAAAAAGCCACTATCGCGTTAGATAGTGGGCTTTTCCTTGCCGGTCCTGCTGACTGACTGAAGCGCCTACGGCCCCACTACCTGACATCCGCTGATGTCACTAAACAAAAGGTAAAGGTACAACTCAATGCGGATCATCGTCGGGCCGTGGTTGGATGTTCCGGTCTCAAGCGGCCGTGGCCGCGCCTGCATCCAAAAGCAAATCGTTATGGATGTAAGGTCATATTAATCAATCAGCGCGCTTCAGTCAAGTTATTTTACTCCATTTTGCTCAAAGCAGGGATGTTTCAGGGGCGGGACAGGCGGAACGCGGCGGGTTCAGAAAGTGAATTTTCCGAAATCCTCGGGGTTCATCTTGCGCAGGGTCTCACGCAGGGCCTCGGGGTCGTACTCCTCGGCCTGGGTCACGGTCTTGGGCATGATCTTGCTGGCGTTGTCCAGCAGCTCATCCGTGGTGTGGATCGAGGCTTTCATGCGGATGGCCAGGGCGATGGAGTCCGAGGGCCGGGCATCCAGCTCGAAACGCTCCTCACCCCGGGTGAGCACGATCCGGGCATAGTAGGTGTTCTCTTTCAACTCGTGGATGAACACGTACTCCATACCCACCCCCAGGTCGAGCAGGCACTGCTTGAACAGGTCGTGGGTCAGGGGACGCTTGAACTTGACCCCCGAGATCTCCATGGCGATAGCGCTGGCCTCGCTCGGGCCGATCCAGATTGGCAGCACACGCTCACCGTCCTTCTCCTTGAGCAGCACCACCGGGGAGTTGTTGGAGCTGTCGATTCCCAGCCCGGATATGGTCAGTTCGATCATGCCCGCCCCTTGCAGAATCAGAAAGTCGCTCCGGCGGCTTGGCCGCCGGAGCGACAAATTTCAGCCGTACTTTTTAGGTGCCCATGGTCCAGGACTTGAGGTACTTCTCCTGCTCGCTGGTCAGGCTGTCGATGGTCACGCCCATGGATTTGAGTTTCAGGGTGGCGACCCACTGGTCGATGTTGGCCGGGACCTCGTAGACACCGGCCTTGAACGAGCCCCTGTTCTTGGCCACGTACTCTGTGGTCAGGGCCTGGACCGCGAAGCTCATGTCCATCACCGAGGCCGGGTGCCCCTCGGCGGCGGCCAGGTTGATCAGACGGCCCTCGCCCAGGATGAACACCTTGCGGCCGTTGTTCAGGAGGTAGGCGTCCACGTTGGCCCGCACATCCTTGACCACCTGCTTGGAGATAGCCTCGAGGCCCTTGAGGTCCAGCTCGACGTTGAAATGACCGCTGTTGCAGACCAAGGCCCCGTCCTTCATCTTCGTGAAATGCTCGGGGCGGACGACGTTGATGTCGCCGGTGAGGGTGCAGAACAGGTCGCCGATCGGTGCGGCCTCGGCCATGGTCATCACCCGGAACCCGTCCATCACCGCCTCGATGGCCTTGATCGGATCGACCTCGGTCACGATCACGTTGGCGCCCATGCCGCGCGCGCGGTTGGCGAACCCGCGTCCGCACCAGCCATAGCCCGCGGTGACCACGTTCTTGCCGGCCAGCAGCACATCAGTGGCACGGATGATCCCATCCACCGTAGACTGCCCGGTGCCGTAGCGGTTGTCGAACAGGTGCTTGGTCATGGCGTCGTTGACCGCGAACACGGGAATCTTCAGAGCCCCGTCCGCAGCCATGGCCCTCAGGCGGATCACCCCGGTGGTGGTCTCCTCCATGCTGCCGATGATGTCGCCCAACTGCTCCGGGTACTCGGAATGCACGGTGCTGACCAGGTCGGCGCCGTCATCCATCGTGACCGAGGGTTTGAACTTGAGCGCGGCCTTGATGTGCTCGTAGTAGGTCTTGTTGTCCTCGCCCCGGATGGAGTAGACTTTCAGGCCGTCATGCTCCACCAGCGAGGCGGCCACGTCATCCTGGGTGCTCAGGGGGTTGGAGGCGCACAGCAGAAGTTCGGCGCCGCCGGCCTTGAGGGTGCGGCAGAGGTTGGCCGTCTCTGCCGTGACGTGCAGGCAGGCGCTCATTCTGAGGCCGGCCAGCGGCTTTTCCTTGGCAAAGCGCTCGCGCACCAGACGGAGCACCGGCATGTCGTTCTCGGCCCAGTCGATACGCTTCTTGCCCTTGCCTGCCAGTTTCATATCCGCAACCTGATATTCCATCGGCTCTCCAGGTAAAAGGTGTAGTCTAAGGAAAGAATGCTAAAAAAACACAAGCCACGCAAGCCCCCGGAAGCGGAGGCTTATTTTTCGGGGAACCACTGCGCCAGAGTACGGATGATCTCCTGAGCCTGTTTTTCGCTCGAAATGTTGAATTTACTCTGGACGATATACTTGTCGCCGCGTTTCTGGTAGCGCTGCACGCGGACTTTCTTCGGACCGTACTCACCGCTGGCCGCGTCCAGGTCCTCGTACAGAAACATCACGGTCACCCAGCCGCCACCCTTGGAAATCACCTCTTTTTCCAGCTCACGGGTAGTCAGACGCCCCTGCTCGTCTTCCCAGTTGACAGTCAGTTCATCGATTCCAGACGCCACTTGAAAGCTCCATCTCTCAATGGCCGGCGCGCCCTGCGCGGCAGCCTGTTTGCAGAACAATAACGCAATAAACAAACCGGCAGTATCACGGCGGGTTGCAGACGGGATACTGCCGGCAGTGCATTCGAATTTATCCTGGCAGACCGCTGGACTCAGAGCAATTCCCGGATCACATCCGCGTTGCTCTCATCCAGGATAATCAGCACCGAATCACCCTTGGTGGGCAACTGAATGTTCCAGACCAGCTTCTCGTTGATCGTCCCGGGACGGCGCAGTTCGGCGTTGAGCCACCACCTGCCGAAAGGAAGGTCGAGCTTGCTGATCGTGCAGTTCTGATCGGTGGTCTCGGTTTTGGTCTGAAGCTCAGGCTGTATGTTATTCTTGAAATCGGTGAAGCCAGTGAAAGCCTTTTCACGCCAGGCGTTTACCTTTTCCTGGTAGGCGCCCTTGATCTCAAGGTATTTCTGGTGCACCTGGTGCACATCCTCCGAGGCCTGCTGCTCACGCTTCTGCAGGTCCTGGAAAATCGGGAACAGCTTGCGGTACTCGATCGAGGTGTTATTCATCTTCTCGAGGTCGTCTCGCAGCGAGTTGACCGAATCCGACATCGCGGTCTTGGAGGCAAGCTGCTTCTGATATTCATCCAGCAACACCATCAAGTCGCTGGAATCCGGCCGCGGGCCGGGGTTGTTCAGCTTGGTCAGGCTGTCCAGAACACCGTTGTAGTCGTAGGATGTAAAATCGATATCCATGTTCTGGCAGGAGGTCTCCGCGCCGAGCACCTCAACCTTGATATAGAACCTCGGCTTGGTCGAGCATGCGCCGACAGCCGCCACGGTCAGCGCCGTGAGCAGAAACAACTTTAATCGAGCCAGAGACATTTGTATCCCTCCCGCCTTGGAACGAAAATGGAAATATATCGACTCCACAACGCTATCGGATTGCCTGGATATTGAATATAAAACTCCATATTACAGCATAGATTAATAATGAGGCCCAGCGGCTGTGTCAAGCATAAATATCCACGCTGCGGCCCGAGTTGCCCATGCGCCCCTGCAAGTCGGTCAGCGAGGCGATGGCCGAGCGCAGGCGCATCGAGCCGGCCGCGGCCTGACGTTCCAGCGAGTTGAGACCGTCCCGCAAACGGCGCACGTGCCAGGACTGAATCTCCCACTGCCCCTCCAGGCGCGCCATCCGGCTGCGCCCCGACTCGGTCACGTGCACCTTGCCCAGATAGGCTTTCTCACGGCCCTGCTCCAGCCAGACCGCGCCCTCCTCGGGACGGTTCGAGCCGGGCAGCGGCCCGGTCGAGGGCACATCCCCCACCACCTGCGGTCCGGCCGCACCCCCCTGGTAGCCGATATCCTGCGGCTGCTCGTAGGCCGTGGTCTGAAAAGACCGTGCCAGGTAACGTGAATCGGAAATTCCTGTGATGTCCATTTCTGGCCCCCTCCTGTCGCCTTGGGCTCCGGGTTGAGCTTTCACCCGGAGCGTTGGTTGATCCGTGCGGAACAGGACAGGTCCGAAAGGGGCTCGGCCCGGTGTGCGGGAATGAAGCATGCACGCCAAGCACGATTCTTGCACTTCCGTGAAGGGTAAACCGGCCAAAGGCAGCGTAAATTAAAGTCCTTCATGCATTCTGCCGATAGCACTATGTGCATGATCGACAAGAAACCGCATGAAAAGCCGTGTTGGACACCGCAGGCCCTTCGGGGCACAACTGTATGGATCCGCGTCAGATGCGTGCTTTTTGTGCGCCCGGGCTCAGGAAGTGGCAGCTTCCTGGGCCCTTTTATTTGGCCTCAATCTCAAACCGGCATTTTTTTCTCGCTGTCCGGGGCTGGCGCCCGACACAGTCGCAGTTTTTGCCCCCTCCTGACCCGATATCCGGTTCCGGGACGAAAAGCTGGATTGCCGATACTAACGGTCCGATAATTATATCCGAGGAGTATTCCCGAGGTGCGATGTCGTGGGCTGGGTCTTGCGGCATCCACTTGACAGCTCTCCGCTCCGGGTAGCACTGGCCAGGTGTCCGGAAGGAGGGCTGTCTTATTATAAAGTGTTTTTACACCGCTGTAAACATTTTTTGTATTCAGCTAAAAAAATAACTGCACTTACACCGCTTCCCCGGCGGCTGAATCAAACCAGCAGGTTCACCTTGGCCCCGCTCAGCTCGGGCGGATACAGGGCGGAGCGCGAGGCTATCACATCCTGGACCACGCCGGTAATGTGCCGGATCGACTGGAGCTTGGCCTGGGCCAGCCGCATGTGGCGGGTGTTGGAGGATTTGAACTGCTGAAAATTCCTGTATACCTGAAGCTGACTGGCGTGTATGGACTGAAAATCGATCATTTCCCCTCCGGCTCTTCCCGAAATCCCGTCTCTCCCACCCCTATCCCCCTTATCGACATTCTCCCCGTCCGGATTGAGCCCTAATTCTGCAGGACAGACTTGAGTTCAAACCGGGGCTATGGTATAATTAGAGCGATTTCAGCCCAGGAGACAGCCCGCGATGCCGGAAGTGGAATTCATCAACCCGAAATGGGAATGCAGCCAGTGCCACAGCAAGGTGGACCAGCCGGTGCGCCTGGTGGACGGAAAGCTGAGCCCACCCTTTTTCTACCTGCCGCAGAAATGCAAATCCTGCGGCAAGCTGCTGCATTTCTACCAGGTGCTGGACGGTTATTCGGTGGAGATAATCCGCAAGGCGGACCGGGTCCTGGTCTGAACCCCCATCAAAAAAGCGGACAGGGCCGTCAAGCCCTATCCGCTTCTCTGGCTTTCCGCTTGATTCAACCTTACAGCTCACGCACCCAGATGTTGCGGTACTGGACCGGATGGTTGTGGTCCTGCAGCAGGATCGGCCCGGTTGCCTGCTCCGGGGTGTTTTCCCGCCCGCCGGTGGGCGCCGGGACATCCAGATGGTCCTGGACCAGCACGCCGTTGAGCAGCACGGTGACATTGGCGTCCTTGATTTTCTTGCCGTCCGCGTCGAACCGCGGGGCGCGCACGATGATGTCGTAGGTCTGCCACTCGCCCGGCTTGCGGCAGGCGTTGACCAACGGCGGGGCGATCTTGTACACCGCGCCCAGCATCCCGTCGATGTAGGTCGGGTTGTTGTACGAGTCGAGCACCTGCACCTCGTAGCGGTCCATCACGTAGACCCCGCTGTTGCCGCGGTCCTGGCCCTCGCCCTTGGGCGGGTTCGGCGAGGCGAACTCCAGGTGCAACTGCATGTCGCCGAAAGACTTGCGGGTGACTATGTTGCCCTTGCTGACAGTCATCACGCCGTTTTCGACTTTCCACTGCGCCGGCTGACCGTCCTCGGTCTGCCACTGCTCCAGATTCTTCCCGTCGAACAGCACGACCGCATCCGAGGGCGCCGACATTGCGGGGGTGGCGACCATACGGGGCTCTTTCGCCTCCTGGGCCATGCTCAGGGCGGGAAGGCTCAGCAGGCCGAGCACGGCCAGAAGTGCGGCGGAATTTTTCGCGTTCATGTTCGCTCCTTTCGGTTACGGTGAGTTAAACAGGTTCAACTGCCACTAAACCCTTTAAACTACATATTATTAAAGAAACTCAGCCCAGGCCGGCGATATCGGCCAGGGCGCCGTCGATGCACTGTAATGTCTGGGCCAGGCGGTCGCTGCGGCCGGGCTTGAGCAGGCTGAACTCCTTGCGTAACCCGCTCAGCTCGACTGCATATTCGGCGCGCGCCGAGGCGCTCATGCGCTCCAGGTAGACCGGCGGCCCCGGAGCGGCCGGGTTCTCTTTCCAGATCAGCGGCTCCAGCATGATATCTCCATCGCCGGGCCTGAACTCCACGCGCGAGA
>JAJFUG010000151.1 GCA_021372515.1 bacterium | reverse complement strand
CTGGTTAAATCCCCCCTAACCCCCCTTTGCCAAAGGGGGGGAACCGGCGGCTGGCCGTGTGCCTCGCTGCCCGGCGCTGGCGTAGGGGCGGCCCCCTGTGGCCGCCCGGAGGTTGGGCACGGCATGCCGTGCCCCTACGTGAAAACAGTGTATGCTCTGGGACTTTCGTAGGGGCGAACCTTGTGTTCGCCCGGCAGTTGGGCATGCCCCTAAGGCAAGGCAGGATTACCGCGGGTGGATGGGGTGCGGTGCTTTTCGATCCCCTCTAAGCAAGAGGGGTGGCGGCGCAGCCGACGGGGTGTGTGGCTTTGCCTCCCCCTTTGAAAAAGGGGGATCGAGGGGGATTTGATATATTAAATCATTTTCCTCCTCCGCTTTGTTTGGCATGCAGACAGTGACAAGAGGTGATAGGGCGGACTGTCTGATTAAATCCCCCCTAACCCCCCTTTGCCAAAGGGGGGGAACCGGCGGCTGGCTGTGTGCAAGGTGGCCCGGCATTGTCATAGGGGCGGCCCCCTGTGGCCGCCCGGTGGGTGATCGTGTTTAGTAGAATAAGGAAAAAACTACTGTGACATTCGAATGTATTTTTGCAACGTACATTGGTCCAACAATCCCAATAGTTGCCGCTGTGCTTTTATATTTCTTTGGTAGAATGGCGTATTTTAGGCAAAAAGAATTTGAAATGGTTACTAAGAGGTATCTTGAGGATGGATTGGATGTTATATCGAGAAATGTATCAGAAACTCTCGCTTCGTTCATGAGTAATTATTGTAAGGGGTATTCGCTTTTAAGACATTATAAGAATATTGGCAAAGATTTGCGGCCTGAGCTATATAGAAATGCATTTATAGAGCCTGAGAGATCGCATTTGTCTCATTGGCGCGAATATCGATTACACGATATTGTTGGTGATGATATATTCTTTAAAGCAAACCAAAGTCTTTATGTGTTTGAAAGAAAGAGTTATGATTTTTTTCAAGATGACCTTGGATTATTTATCAAGGCTGTGGTTGAAGGCGGTGATAAGGTATCGACAAAAGTCTCTAAAGATGAAGCAATTGAAATTTATTCAAAAAAAATTCAAGAATTGTATGTGGAGTCCACAAAGTATTATGCCCTTCTTGGAATAATAGAAGAGTTGAGCGCTGTTATACAAACGAAACGATTGGCTTTTGGGTCAATCAAAAAATTCAGAAACACTAAAGAAGTCGATCAACTAACAAAGAAACTCAAAAAGTACTTTCCGGAATTATTAGACGCAAAAGATTTATATCCTGAATTTCAATGTGCAAAGCATTAGGTTTCTATACAGTTTTCCCCCCCCGGAGGCCTTCCCATGTCCGTTCCGCACAGCCTGTTCCCTGAGCCGGGCACAGTCACGCTGGATGAGGCCACCTGCACCCAGTGCGGCCAGTGCGCCGCGATCTGCCCCACCGAAACCCTGGTCATGCGCGAGGGCTGTCTGTGCGTGGACACAGCCGCCACGTTCGGCTGTATCGCCTGCGGCCACTGCATGCTGACCTGCCCCACGGGGAGCGTGAAAGTCAGCGGACGCGGCCTGCGCCCGGAGGACATTCTCCCCCTGCCCGCGCCGGAACAGAAAGCCAGCGCCGACAGCCTGGAGGCGCTGCTGCTTTCGCGCCGCAGCGTGCGCTATTTCCAGGACCGTCCCGTGGAGCGCGGGCTGATCGAGCGGGTGATCCGCATGGGGACCGCCGGGCCGATGGGTATCCCGCCCTGGGACGTGGGCGTCACAGTGGTGGACGGGGCGGAGAAGGTGCGCGAGCTGGCCGGAGAGGTGATCCAGGGTTACAAAGGCTTCCTCAAGATGTTCAAGCCCTGGGTGATAGGTCTCATGCGTCCGTTCCTGGGCAAAGCGGCCTGCGAGCAGTTCCGCGATTTCATTCTGCCCCTGGCCCGGACCTACATCGAGCACTGGGAGAAGGGCCGCGACGTGGTGTTCTACGGCGCCCCGGCGCTGCTCATTTTCCACCATTCGCCTTTCGCCGCGGTAGAGGACGCCACAATTGCCTGCACCCAGGCCATGCTGGCCGCGGAGGCCCTGGGACTCGGGACCACCATGATCGGCGGGGCGCCCCCGATCCTTCAGCGCAACAAGGCGCTGTGCAAGCGCCTCGGCATCCCGGAGGGCGGCAAGCCGGTCCTGATCCTCATCCTGGGCTGGCCGGCCACGCATTTCCGCCGCGCGGTGCGCCGCTCGTTCAACAGCGTGAACTGGAACGAATAAAAGCCGGGCGGACACGCGGGTCCGCCCCTACACGAACTGTACGATTCCCCGACTGGAGACCGCATGGCCGCCGATGAATGGTCACAGCTTCTGACCTCCGACCTGGACCGCCTTTTCGGCCAGCAGAAAGAGCATGTCGAGACGATCAAGCTCAAAAAGGGCGAGCGCCGCAACGTCTCGGTCCTGTTCCTCGACATCAAGGGTTTCACCGCGATGAGCGAGAAGCTGGACCCGGAAGAGGTGACCCAGATCATAGACAACGTGTTCAAGGTGTTCACCGGCGAGATAGTGCGCTACGGCGGCATGGTGGACAAGTACATCGGCGATGCGATCATGGCCCTGTTCGGGGCCAAGAAAGCCAGCGAGGACGATGCCGAGCGGGCGGTGCGCTCGGCCCTGGGCATATTGGACCGTCTGGGCCAGGTGAACGTGATCCTCAGGCAGAAAGGCATCGAGCTGGGCTGCCGGATCGGGATCAACACCGGCCTGGTGGTGGCGGGCGAGATGGGCGGCGAGGCCAAGCGCGATTTCACGGTGATGGGAGATACGGTCAACACCGCCAGCCGTCTGGAACACGCGGCCCAGGTGAACACGCTGCTGATCTCCGACAACACCCGCGCCGCGGCCGGGGACATTTTCGATTACGAGACCCTCGAACCGATCATGGTCAAGGGCAAGGAGAAGCCGATCAAGGTGTTCCGCGTGCGGGGAGTGCTCAAGGAGCGCGTGGAGCGCTGGGAGCGCGACTCCCTGACCAAGAGCCGCAAGTACGTGGGCCGGGCAGATGAGTGGGCCGAGCTGGAAAAGGTGGTCAGCCACTGGCTGGAGCGCCCCGAGCGCCGCCCCGTGCCGGTGGTGGGCCTGCGGGCGGATGGCGGCATGGGCAAGAGCCGCATGGTGCACGAGTTCCTCTCGCGCGGGCCCTGCCCACGCGGGCTGGTGCTGCGCGGCAAGACCATCTCGTACACCGCCGCGCCCTACTGGGTGTTCGTGGGCACGCTGAAGAACCTGATGGGTGTGCAGGAGGGCGACGCCGTAACCGTGGTGCGCGCCAAGTGGGAGGAGCTGCTCGATCGGTTCCGCGCCGCGTCCGACCGCGAGCCGGAGCGGATCGCCGCGTTCCTGGAGCGTGAGGACTACCTGGCCTACCTTCTGGGGGTGAGCCGCGAGCCGGAGCGGATCAAGGCGGCCAAGGCCGAGGAGCTGAAAAAGACCCTTTTCGGCACGTTCCGCCTGTTCCTGGAGGCCGCGGCCGGGGCGTTCGCCGAGCCGGAGGCCCCGCTGTACGTGGTGCTGGACGACCTTCACTGGGTGGATGAGCTGAGCCGCGAGCTGATCGACTACCTGATGGAGGCCCTCGACCCGCCGCGCCGGGTGCTTATCGTGGGGATGTTCCGCCCGGACTACGCGATCTCGCCGGCCTGGCGCGAGGATGAGAACTACTCCGAGGTGCGCCTGAGCCCGCTCAGCCTGGCCGAGAGCGTGGAGATGGTGGAGGGCATGCTCAACGGCCTGTGCCTCACCCCCGACCTGGGCCGCCTGGTGCATGAAAAGAGCGGCGGCAACCCGTTCTACGTCGAGGAGATCACCTACGCCCTGGTGGACGGCGGGTTCATCGTGCCGGACGACGAGATCCAGCCCGGGAACCGTATCTGGGTGGTCAACCGCACCGAGGCCCCGGTTGAGCTGCCCGACACGATCCACGGCATGGTCCAGACCCGTATCGACAAGCTGGAGGAGGCGGTGCGCGACCTTCTGTTGCAGGCCTCGGTGCTGGGGATGGATTTCACCGTGGACCTTCTGCGCAGCGTGCACGTCAAGACCGGCGGGGAATGCTCCAGTGTGGACAACTGCCTGGGCCGCCTGACCGCGGCCCGGATGATCGCCCCGCGCGGGGGCAACGGGGGCGGAGCGGCAGCCGCCGAGGCCTACGTGTTTGTCAACGCCCTGGTGCAGGAGGTCTGCTACAACACCCTGCTCAACTACAACAAGACCCTTCTTCACGGCCTGGCCGGAGATTGCATCGAGGAGATGTTCCCCTCCGGCGGCATTCCCGAGGATGAGCACCACCGTCTGGCGTTCCATTTCGAACGCGGAGACCGGGTGGACAAGGCCTTGGCCTACCTTGAGTCGGCCGGGGACCAGTGCGCCGACCGTTTCAGCAACAAGGCCGCCATCGAATGCTACAGCCGCCTGCTGGAATGCCTGGAGAAATCGAGCCTCGGCCCGGCGGAGAAAGACAGCCTGCGCCGCCGCGGCCTCTACAAGCTGGCCCAGATCGAGTACCGGGTGGACAGCCTGGAGCCGGCCTACACCCATTTCGCCGAGTGCGCCAGGCTGAACGCCGCCGCGGGCGACCTGGTTCCCCTCTGCCTGGCCCTGACCCACGCCGGCGAGATCGACCGTCTGCTTGAGCGTCCCGACAAGGCGCTGGCCTTTTTCAACAAGTCGCTCGGCCTGGCCGAGAAGCTGGGGGATGACTCCCTGGCCGCGGACAACTTGGTCAACCTGGGAATCCTGGCCGAGGAGGAGGGCGACTACGCCGGGGCGATGGACTATTTCAAGCAGGCCCTGGCCCGCGCGGCCACGGATGAGCAGCGTCAGAGCATCTCGCACTACATTTTCTCGCGCGGCTGAGCCACCGGGGGCGGGCTTGACAGGCCCGCGGCCCGCGGGTAGATTGAAGCGGATAGGGGCGGTCGGCTCACGGGCCGCCTTGCGGCTTGCCACGGTCCCTGCCCCGGAGCGCGGGACGGGACGGTGGCATTTTAGTGAATAGGAGCGTCGACGGAAGACAGAGCGTCCTAAGAGGGCAACGCGTTGACACAAGGGTGGGTTTGTCGGGACACGGCATGCCGTGCCCCGAATGGCCTTTACGGGCGAGGCATGCCTCGCCCCTACGAAAGGTACAAACCATCCCCAAGGTCGATTCATGCATCAGCTCCCAATGGCGTGGCTGTTTTCGCATAAGAGAAAGAATAATCGGTTACGGCTTGATCCATATTTGGGTGGGTGGAGTAAATAGTTCGACAGAAATTATGTTTCAGAGACGATCTGATTGGAACGGAACGCACAGAAAATGCAGAAGACCAAGCACCGCCAGCTCACAGTCTACGGCCCCGACCCGCTGGAAAAGGGCGAGGACGGGCATTTCCGCTACACCATGGCCGACATTTTCCCACGCTGGCAAGCCATGATCGTGGGCGTGGGCCTTCACGTGACCCTGGCCCTGGAGTTCATGGAGGCCCTGGCCGCCGAGAGCGGTGAGACGCTTGGCCCGGAGCTGGAGGACCAGGTCTACGAGGACCTGGTGGCGGTTGTGATGCGCGGCGAGCACGTGGTGATCCGCTCCATGCCCGACCGGATGGAGTGCTGTTTCCGCGCCGCCGAGCTGCTGGAGGAGGCCGTGCCGGCCGAGATCATCCGTTTCACCGGCAGCCGCGACCCGCTGGTGCGCGAGGCTTTCAAGCTGCGGGGCGAAAGCTGGAAAATGACCCCGCGCTATTTCACGGTCGAGGAGATAATCTCGCAGATACGTCTGGCCATGGTTTCGGTGGGCACGGCCAACCGCTACTACTACAACATGGAGTCGGGCGGGCGGATGATCACCTACGAGCAGTTCGAGGCTATCCGCGGCGTGCTGACCGACCGCAGGGAGTTCTCCGCCCGTCTGTGCGAGGTGCTCGACCTGTACGGACGCCGTAACAAGCAGTACGTGCGCGAGCTGGACTTTTTCATGGCCGACCAGGACGTGCTCGAAATCTCACGCCTGGAGAAGCTGGTCGAATGTGTCACCGACTGCCAGCGCTGGGCCGAGGTGGAAAAACGCAAGGCCTGGGAGATGTTCGAGGCCTGCCTGGTCAACCTCCGTCAGGCGATAGCCCCGGCTTTCCAGCGCGATGACCCGCAGAACCCCACCTGGCGCACCTACATGTACTCCATGCTGAACGACATCCCGCCCACCGAGGAGAGCATGCTCGGGGTGAGCGACGAGTTCAACATGAACATCCGCTGGCTGCCCGGCTGCCGCATAGAGGAGGGCCGCGTGCTGCCCGACCCGCACGCGGATGAGTCCACGGCCAGCCTGATCCAGGATTTCTTCCGTTTCTACGGCCCGCTGGAGTATATCAACCTGGGCCAGGTGATGCGCTCCCAGAGCCAGAAACGCGCCGCGGGCAGCTACCGCGAGGTCTATATCGCCACGCTCAAGCTGCAGGGCGCGGAGCTGGAGCAGATACGCATCCTGCGCAAGGTGCGCCGCGGCACGCTCTACTGGCTGAACCGCGGCTACAGCCAGGAGCGGGCCGCGGTGATGTGCGAGGGTTACCTCCAGTACACGTTCGACCGCCGCGACCTGCTCTCCATGCTCGGGGCCAACACCCCTCCGGTCAACTGCCTGAAACGGGAGGACAATATCCCCGGCCTGGGGTTCATTCCGGTGGAGTTTTTCAACCGGCCCTACATTGACGGGCTGGCCACGGACAAAGTGTCGTTCTACTACTACGAGAACGAGAGTTTCGTGCGGACCCAGGCTGAGCTGCTGGGCACCGCGGCCGCGCTCAACCTGATTATCGGTCGGGTCGACCCGGACACGGGGATGGTGTATTTCGGCGACGGGGACGAGCTGCTGGTGTTCGGCCAGGACAAGTTCATCCCCGTGGACATCGTGCTGGGCGATTACACCGGGGCGTTCACCGATGTGATCAGCCCGCTGGAGCGTTTCGCGCCGTTCTATGTCAACTATGTGACCGACATGCTGGCGCGTATCCGGGTGCCGGGATGGAAAAGGGCCGAGATACTGGAGGTGGGGGACGCTTTCGTGGCCTCCATGCGCGAGCGGATCGACCTGATCCGTCAGATGCTGCTGTCCGGGGAGTCGGTCCGCTCGCGGATCGAGGCCATGATCGCCGACCGCGACCCCGAGCTGAACCCGGTGCGGATCAAGTGGTCCAAGGCCCTGGAGCGCCTGCAGAAAGTGCCGCTGGAGGATTTCATGCGCCGTTTCCGTGAGGATGTCCACCAGCAGATCGCCCGCCACCAGCACTAAGAGGCGACTTGTTACTCCACCGGGACAGGTTTTGACTTGCGGCCGCAGGGCCGCTTTTTTGTTGCGGGGATAATATTTAAACTGCCTGAACGGCTGTAGGGGCACGGCGCGCCGTGCCCGAAAGACTATTTTGTTCTCTTGGTTACGGCCAAGAGAACCAGAAGCCATTGGGGGGCCGTAAACTCGCCCCGGCATCGGCTGTTGTGATGCCAGCGGTGTGCACGAGGATTGTTCACGCTGCCTATGGAGCAGGGCGGCGCTGGCGCTGATCGCCCGCCCGGCAGTGACGCTACGAAAGACTCCGGTGTGAACGGAGCCATCAATTCCGCTCCACTGTCCTGGCTCAGACATACGGCCCCCGGGCGGCCCGTTGGGCCGCGGCGGGTAAAAGCGCAGCTCCACATCTACATTCTTTAAGCGAAAAAATAAAAAGGGGCACGGCGCGCCGTACCCCCTATGGCGTTTATCTGGACCTCAACGGGTCTCAGGCTTCGCCCTGGAGCTTCTCGGCCCGGGAGGCCTCGGCCAGGGCGGTGACCACCGGCTCCAGCTCCCCGTTCAGGATATCGTCCAGGCTGTGCAGGGTCAGGCCGATGCGGTGGTCGGTAAGGCGGCTCTGCGGAAAGTTGTAGGTGCGTATCTTGGCGCTGCGGTCACCGGTGCCCACCTGGATGCGCCGCTCGCGGGCGCGCTCGGCCTCGGCCTCCTGGATTCTCATGTCCAGCAGCCGGCTGCGCAGTACTTTCATGGCCTTGTTCTTGTTCTTGAGCTGGCTCTTCTCATCCTGGCAGCTCACCACCAGCTTGGTGGGAAGATGGGTGATCCGCACGGCCGAGTCGGTGGTGTTCACGCTCTGCCCGCCGGGGCCGCTGGAGCGGAACACGTCCACCTTGATGTCCTCGGGCCGGATCACGATGTCCACCTCCTCGGCTTCGGGCAGCACGGCCACAGTGGCGGCCGAGGTGTGGATCCGTCCGCTCGACTCGGTGGCAGGCACGCGCTGCACGCGGTGCACTCCGCTTTCGTAGCGCAGGCGGCCGTAGACCCCCTGGCCGCTCACCGCGAAGATTACCTCCTTGAACCCGCCCTGCTCGGAGCTGGTCATCGAGATCAGCTCGTTGCGCCAGCCTTTGGACTCAATGTAGTGGCTGTACATGCGGAACAGGTCGGCGGCGAACAGCGCGGCCTCCTCGCCGCCCGTGCCGGCCCGTATCTCCATGATTATGCCCTTGTCGTCCATCGGGTCGGGCGGGACGAGGAGCTTGTTCAGTTCCTGCTCCAGCTTTTCGGCGCTTTGCTCCAGGCTTTCCAGCTCGGCCTCGGCCAACTCGGCCAGCTCCGGGTCGGAGCCGGACTCGATCAACTGGCGGTTGCCCTGGATGTTGTGACGGATCTTCTCCAGGCGCTCCCAGGTCTGTACCAGGGGGACCAGCCGGCTGTGCTCGCGGGCGGCCTCCTGGAGCGCGCGCGAGTCGGATATCACCTCGGGTGAGGCCATCCGGCGGCCCAGTTCCTCGTAGCGTTCCAGGATTTTCTTGACTTTGGCGTCCATTGTCTGTTTACCGGGGTTGACAGCGTCGGGAGGGGTCAGGCTTCTGCGGCCAGGGGAGCGCTCGGCGTCTGCTCCTCACTCTCATCCAGGCCCAGGGCGGCGCGCAGCGAGGCCACCGCCACCTCGACCTGGCCCTGGTCGGGCGTGCTGGTGGTGATCCGCTGCAGCCAGAGGCCGGGGGCGATCAGCGCCCGCGCCACCGGGTTGCGCGCGTACTTGCCGCTCAGACGGATCAGCTCGTAGCTCACCCCGCCGATCAGCGGGATGAACAGCATCCGCACCAGGCGCTCGCCCAGGTTGTCCGGACGGCCCAGGAACATGAACACCAGGATCGAGACCAGCATCAGGATCAGGATGAAACTGGTGCCGCAGCGTGGGTGGAACGTGCTGTAGGGATGGATGTTATCCCAGGTCAGCTCTTTCTTGTCCTCCCAGGCGGCGATCACCTGGTGCTCGGCGCCGTGGTACTCGAAGACCCGTGCGATCTCCTTCCAGCGCGAGATCACGGCCAGGTAGCCCAGGAACAGGACCACCCGGAAAATGCCGTCCACTACGTTGAACAGCACCGGGTTTTTCACCCCCAGCCATTCGGTCAGCATCAGGGGCAGGTAGAAAAAGGCAGCGACGCCCAGGAGCAGGGAGAACGCCACGGTGCCGGCCATGGTCAGGCCCCACCAGAGGCCTTTCTCCTGGCTCTCGGTCCGTCCGCTCTCGCCCGTGGTGGCAATGTCGGCCGACCAGTTGAGGGCCTTGATCCCCAGCACCAGGGTTTCGATCAGCACCACCATACCGCGCAGAAAAGGGAGCTTGAAAACCGGCAGCCGCCTGGCCACCGGGATCCAGCGCCCGCGGCGCAGCTTGATCCCACCGTCCGGCGAGCGCACGGCCACGGCCCACAGGTCCTCGGAGCGCATCATCACGCCCTCGATCACGGCCTGGCCGCCCATCTTGATTTCCCGGCTCGCCATGTTGACTCGGCCTTTCCCGCACGATGAGAAAACCTGGGTCGTGCAACCGGATTAAAAAGGTAGGGGCACGGCGCGCCGTGCCCCTACACGGGCAATTGAGTCTTTAGAACAGAAGCACGCGCCTCGGGCGCTGCGTCATTTGGCGCCCTTGGGCATCACATTGGCATAGCGGCGGCGGAAAAGCTCGACACGGCCGGCCGTGTCCACCAGTTTCTGCTTGCCGGTGTAGAACGGGTGGCACTCGGAGCAGATTTCCACCGTGATCTTGTCCTGGGTCGAGCGGGTTTCGTAGGTGTTGCCGCAAGCGCAGGTGACGATGCACTTTTTGTAGTCGGGATGGATTTTCTCTCTCACGTCAGTACCCTCGGTGTTAAAAAATTGTAGCCGGACGGCCGGCGCTGTCGGGCGGTCTTTACGCCGCCGGCCGGACAAAGTTCCAGGCGTTGGGCCATACCCGCTTGGACGGGCCTGGGCTCGGGTTCTCCGGGCTGGACTGTCTGCCGGTCGGACGGTTTGGCCCGCTCAGCGGTCCAGCGAAAAATGCCCCTGCTGTAGGGGCAATTTATATAAAATATAAGCCTTGTATAAAAAATTCAACAGAAATAGCTTTCTTGACAGCCTGCGTCGATTTGAGTAGATTTTTTTAAATTTGTCAACGGCCTAAAATATACCGGGTTGACCAGAATGGCAAGCCAGGAAAAACAGAACGCCGGAGCCTCCGGCGGCGGGAGCGCGGACCAGATCAGCGGGAGCAAGGCCGAGGGCCTCTACGCTGCCGGGATGGAGCACTATTCCAACCGCCGCTACGTGGATGCCGCCGCGAGTTTCGCCCAGGCCCTGGTCCAGAGCAACCGTCACCCCGGAGCGCTCAAATACCTGGGGATAACCTCCTATCTGCTGGGACGGTATCCCAAGGCCATCGAATGCCTGGTGCAGTTCCTGGAGCGAGAGCCGGACGACGAGCAGGCGCTCTGGCACACGGGACTCACCTGTCTGGAGATGGTGCGTTTCTCCGAGGCCGAGCGTGTCCTGCGTCGCCTGGTCACCGTTAATCCTCGCTCGGCACAGGGCTGGCGCGGCCTGGGCATGATTTTCTACCGCCGCGGACTCTACGGCGAGGCGGTGAACATGCTCCGCAAGGCTCTGGAGGCCGAGCCCAACGACCCGGACGTGCTGTTCCAGCTTGGGGAGGCGTTCAACAAGCTGGACCAGGTGGACCCGGCGGTCGAATGCTTCGAGAGCGTGCTCAAGAGCCAGCCCGACAACCCCAAAGTCTACTACAATCTGGGTATCCTCTACGATAAGAAAAGCCTGCCGGAGCGTGCCAGCCTGATGTACCGTCAGGCCAAGGAGCTTTCGGTGTCCGGCGAGCGGCGTGCCAAGACGGCGCCGGTCAAGGATGTCGCCGACAAGGGCCTGTTTTTCTCCCGTTCGCTCACCCTTGTCTCCGAAAGCCCGGAGTCGCAGCCCGTGGCCGGGGTGGACCGGGACCGGTACGAGAAGTTCAGCCGACGCCAGAACCGCAAGAAACAACGCCGGGTCACTCCCGAGGTGGCCCCGGGGGCGGAGAAAATCGGAACGATGGACCTGACCAAGGCCAGTCTCAAGATCGAGGAAGCGCTGCGCACCATTAAGGAAAAGCGGGTCTGATACTACGCGTGTGAAGGCGGCAATTGCCCGGACAGTCCGGGGACGGATTCCGACGTTTACAGCCCGGGAACTCTCTGACCGATAAGCGGCCATGATAAAGCTCGCAGTCATAACCTCCAAGGGTGGCACCGGCAAAACCACCACTGCGGTCAATCTGGGTCATGGCTTGGCCCTGAGCGGCAAGCGGGTGATCCTGATCGACTGCGACCCGCACGGCGACCTGGGGCTGGTTTTCGGCATCGAGGGCGAAAAGAGCCTGTCCGACCTGTTGCGCAGCGGCAAGACCTCGGTCAGCCAGGTGCGGGAGAACCTGTTCCTGATCACCTCGGGCGGACGCAAGCTCAGCGAGACCGAGCTGGCCATCGCCGGGCGCGACGGGCGGGAGTTCATCCTGCGCAACTCCCTGAGCGACCTGCGCAACGTGGATTTCCTGATCTGCGACTGCGCCCCCAGCCGCAACCTGATCAATATCAACGCCCTCACCCTGGTGGACCGGGTCATCATCCCGGTGAGCATGGACTACCTGGCCATGAACGGCGCGCGCCACACCATCGAGCTGATGCGCGAGATCAAGCGTTTCACCCGGGTGGAGACCGAGCTGCTGGGCATCCTGGCCACCCAGTACGACGTTCGCACGAACCTTTCGGCCGAAATCTACCGCGTGCTGGTGTCGCATTTCCCCAACAAGGTGTTCGACACGGTGATCCGGGTCAACACCCGTTTGCGCGAGGCTCCCAGTTTCGGCCAGACCATCTTCGAGTACGCGATCAATTCCACCGGCGCCGAGGACTACTACAACCTGACGCACGAAGTGCTCAGGAAAACCAGCCCGGTCCGCGTCGACTGAACCCCGGAAAGGTAAGATGGACAAGATCACCGCAGCCTGCGCTGCCTTGACGGCGTTTGTTTTCGTTTCCGCGGCCCTTGCGGCGGACGGTCTCCGCATTGTCGAGCCCAGGCCCGGCACGGTCTGCTACGGCCAGGAGGAACTCTCCCTGCGCGCCGAGTACAGCGGAAGCCTGCCGGCCGAGGGCCTGCGCTTCGTCTGGTCCGTCTCCGGCGGGACAGTCGTGTCCGAGGGCATAAACGCTTCGGTGCGGGCCCTGGCCTACCGGGTGCAGACCCTCACGGTCCGCGCGCTGGCCGGAGATTCAGCGGTCGCCCGGGACAGCCTGCGCCTGACCGTGATCCAGCGTCCCGAGCAGTTCACCCTTTCCGAGCGCGCCGACTGGGAGGGCGAGGTTTCATCGCGCGGCACCCTGGTGGCGTTCACCTCGTTCCGCAGCGGGGAGCCGGAGGTCTGGACCGCCTCGACCGCCTCGCGCGGAGTGAGCCGGATCACCTACCAGGGAGGCTGGGCGCCGAGCTGGTGCGTGGACGGCCGCACGTTGGTGTTCTGGAGTGAGCGGGCCGGGGTGCGCGACCTCTGGCTGCTCGACCTGGGCAAGGACCAGAACAACGCCCGTCGCCTGACCGCGGGTGATGGGTACGACTGGCTGCCCGCCTGCTCGCCGACCGATTCGCGGGTGGCCTACTGCTCCAAGCGCGGCCACCGTCTGAGCCTCAAGGTGCTGGACTACGCCGCCGAGGGCCAGCCGCCCCAGGAAGTGGTGGGGCCCGAGCAGCACCCGCTGTTCCCGCGCTGGTTCCCGGACGGTGGGAGCCTGCTGTTCACCTCGTACAGCGACAGCCTGCCGGTGGTCTGCAAGGTCTCGCTGCTGGACGGCTCAGTCAGCCGCCTGGCCGGGCCGGGGGCCGAGGATGCGGATATCAGCCCGGACGGCAGCCATCTGGTGCTTGTGCGCAACGGCAGCCTCTGGCTGCACCGTCTGGCGGACGGCTACGAGCGCCAGCTCACGCGCGACGGTGGGGCGGTGATCAGCCCCCGGTTCTTCCCCGACGGGCGCAGGGTGATTTTCGCCTCCTCACTCAGCGGAAATTACGACCTCTGGACCCTCGATCTGCCCCTGTCGGACTGATCCCCAGCGAAAATTTGCCCGCTCATTGCCGGCCGGTGCCCTGTCATCCCGGTCGAGTGCGGTTCTGCCGCGGTTTCCCGGAGGTTTTTCTTGACGCCTCCGGGGCGAGGGGGTATAGTAAAGAAAGTTTTTCGGGCGGTTAAATGGTCGAAATTACCGAGGTGGAAAAAGGCTCGGCCGCCGAGTGCGCCGGGCTGGCTGCCGGGGACCGTATCCTGCGGATCAACGGCAACCCGGTCGAGGACTACATAGATTTCTACTACCAGGCGGCCGAGGATTTCCTGGAGCTGGAGCTGGAGGGGACGCCGCTGCGGCGGGTGGGCCTGGAGCGCGAGCCGGGAACCGGGTTGGGCCTGGCCGTGGCCGAGGACAGCCTGCGCCGCTGCGGCAACCGCTGTCTGTTCTGTTTCGTCGATCAGCTACCGCGGGGGCTACGCCCGGCGCTGTACGTGAAGGATGAGGATTACCGCCAGAGCTTTCTGCGCGGTAATTTCATCACCGGCTCGAATTTGAGCGCCGACCAGGTGGAGCGGATTATCCGCCTGGGATTGAGTCCTCTCTATATCTCGGTCCACGCCACCGACCCGGCCGTGCGCGGGCGGATGCTGGGCGGCTGCCGCAAGCCCGAAATTTTGCCCCTGCTGCGCCGTCTTCTGGACGGTGGGGTGCGGCTGCACTACCAGGCCGTGGTCTGCCCGGGCTATAACGACGGCGCGGTGCTGGAGCGCACGGTTGAGGAACTGGCCGCCCTCGGCGAGGGCGGGCTTTCGCTGGCCCTGGTCCCGGTCGGCCTGACTGCGCACCGTCAGGGTCTGGCTGAGCTGACACCGGTCAAGCCGGTCCTGGCGCGCGAGGTCCTGGACCTGGTGCAACGCAGCCAGGCTCGGTTCCTGCGCGAGCGCGGCTCGCGGTTTGTCTTTGCGGCGGATGAATTCTATCTGATCGCCGGGCGGGCATTTCCCCGGGCTGAGGCGTACGAGGACTATCCGCAGATCGAAAACGGGGTGGGCCTGGTGCGGCACGCGCTGGAGGGGGTAGGCCGGGCTCTGCGCCGTCTGGCGCGGCGGGGCCTGGCCGCGGGGCGGATCGGCCTGGTGAGCGGGACCGATTTCGCGCCGATAATAGAGAAACGGGTAATCCCGCGCCTGGAGCGGCGTTTCGGGCCGCGTTTCAGCCTGGCCCGGGCGACTAACAGCCTGCTGGGCGACCGCGTGACCGTGGCCGGGCTTCTGCCCGGACG
>JAJFUG010000150.1 GCA_021372515.1 bacterium | reverse complement strand
CCTGGTCTACCACAAGGCCGTGGCCCACATGGCCCTGATCTACCGTGAGCTGAGCGCCGCCGCTGGCAACCCGCTCGAATCGTTCGATTTCGAGGTCAGCGTGGATGAGACCGAGACCGACACCACGGTGCAGGACCACGTGTTCGTGGCCGTGGAGCTGGCCGCCCGCGGGGTGAAATGGCAGAGCCTGGCCCCCAAGTTCACCGGAGAGTTCCAGAAAGGCATCGACTATCGCGGCGACAAAGCCAAGTTCGAGGAGCAGTTCGCCGCCCACGCCCTGATCGCCCGCAGCCTGGGCGGCTACAAGGTGAGCGTGCACTCGGGCAGCGACAAGTTTTCGATTTTCCCGGTGGTGGGCAAGCACACCGGCGGCTATTTCCACCTCAAGACCGCGGGCACGAGCTGGCTCGAGGCGGTGCGGGTGATCGCGGGCCGCGAGCCCGCGCTCTACCGCGAGATGCACGCGGCGGCCCTGGCGAATTTCGAGAAGGACCGTGCCAGCTACCACGTGACCACCAACCTGGCCGCCATTCCGGACCTGAAAGACCTCAAGGATTCCGAGCTGCCGGCCTTGATGGAAGCGGTCGATCCGCGTCAGCTTCTGCATATCACCTATGGCTCGCTTCTGAGCGGCAAGCGCGCGGATGGATCCTACCTCTACCGCGACCGTTTCTTCGCCGCGCTGCACAAGTATGAGGAAGACTATTACCAGCGGCTGGATTCCCACATCGGCCGTCATATGGAAACCCTGGGAGTTCCCTCCCGTGACTGAAAGCCGTCGCACCCTGTGTGCGGCGGGATTTGAATCCAAATGAATGTGAAAGGATGTGGTAAGAATGGCTAACGATTACGTGGCAAAGATGTTCGATGTGTCGGGCAAGGTGATTGCGATAACCGGCGGCGGCGGAATCCTGTGCAGCGGCATGGCCGAGGCGTTGGGACAGGCCGGGGCCCGCATTGCGGTGCTCGACCTGCGCGAGGACGCGGCCGAGGTGGTGGCGAAGAAAGTCCGCTCCCAGGGCGGCGAGGCCGTGGCCGTGGCCGTGGATGTCCTGAAGCGCGAGAGCGTGGAGAAGGCCTACGAGTCCGTGGTGGCCAAGCTGGGCCCGGTGGATGTGCTGATCAACGGCGCGGGCGGCAACAAGCGCGAGGCCACCACCAGCCCGGAACTTTCGTTTTTCGACCTGCCGGACCAGGCGATCCGCTGGGTGTTCGACCTCAACTGCCTGGGCACGATCATGCCGAGCCAGATTTTCTGCCGGGCCATGGCCGAGCGCGGCGTGGGCAACGTGATCAATATCAGCTCCATGAGCGCTTTCCACCCGCTGACCAAGGTGCTGGCCTACAGCGCGGCCAAGGCCTCGATCAGCAATTTCACCGAGTGGCTGGCGATCCACATGGCGCAGAACTACAGCCCGAAGATCCGGGTCAACGCCCTCGCGCCGGGATTTTTCCTCACCGAGCAGAACCGTTTCCTGTTGACCGACGAGAAGACCGGCGAGATGACCCCGCGCGGCAAGTCGATCATCGCCAGCACGCCGATGGCCCGCTACGGCGACCCGTCCGAGCTGCTGGGCGCGCTGATCTGGCTGATCTCGGACGCCTCGAGCTTTGTCACCGGCACCGTGGTGGCGATTGACGGCGGGTTCAACTGCTTCTGCGGAGTGTAACCCCGGCAGCTTGGGTTATTCCCTGCGACTCGAAAATGTGGGCACGGTGCACCGTGCCCTCAGTATCCGCGACCGGCTGGATTGCAATCCGTAGGGGCAGGCCCCTGTGCCTGCCCATTTAATTCGGGCGGCCACGGGGGGCCGCCCCTACACGCAGGATCGTCATATTTCGCAGGGGAGGGTTTCAAACCCTCCCCTGCAATTGCCAGGATCATAAGCCGGAGAAAGAAACCTCAATGGCGCACAACGACGCTCTGAAAGAGCTGAAACCCACGCAGAATTTCTTTGTCGGGATCGATTCCGACGGCTGCGCGTTCCCCACGATGGAGCTCAAGCACAAAGAGTGCTTCATCCCCAACATCATTTTCCACTACGGCCTTCAGGCGATCAGCAAGTACGGGCGCGAGGCGGCCGAGTTCGTGAACCTCTACTCCAAGTGGCGCGGGATCAACCGTTTCCCGGCCCTGCTCATGGTGATGGAGCTGCTCGCGGAGCGGCCCGAGGTGCGGGCCAGCGGAGTGAAACTGCCCGACCTGAGCGAGCTGAAAAAGTGGGCCGACTCCGGCGCCGCCCTGGGCAACCCCGCGCTCAAGAAAACGGTCGAGGAAACCGGCAGCGCGGCCCTGAAGCGTGACCTGGCCTGGAGCGAGGCCGTGAACAAGAGCGTGGACTGGATGGTGCACGGCTGCTCGCCGTTCTCGTTCGTGCGCGAGAGCCTGGAAAAGATCGTCAAGAAGGCCGATATCGTGGTGGTCTCGGCGACTCCCGGCGCGGCCCTGGAAAAAGAGTGGGCCGAGCATGACATCGCCCGCTACGCCCGGGTGATCGCGGGCCAGGAAATGGGCTCCAAGAAAGAGCACCTCGCTCTGGCCGCAGCGGGCAAGTACGCGCCGCAGAATATCCTGATGATCGGCGACGCCCCCGGCGACATGAAAGCCGCCCGGGCCAACAACGCCCTGTTCTTCCCGATCAACCCCGGGGCCGAGGAGAAGAGCTGGGAACGCCTGTACAAAGAAGCGTTCGACCGGTTCACCGCCGGCACATACGCCGGGGCCTACGAGGCTGCGCTCATCGAGGAGTTCGAGGCCCTTCTGCCGGACACGCCGCCCTGGAAGAAGTAGAAAGGGGCCCAGAAGATTGTATTACGGTGTATTTGAATGTAGGGACACGGCATGCCGTGCCCTCAGGGCTCGCAACCGTCTGAACCGCTACCCGTAGGGGGCAGGCCCCTGTGCCTGCCAGTATTATTCGGGCGGCCACGGGGGGCCGCCCCTACACGCGGGGTCATCACATCTCGGGGCGGTCCATGCGGTCGCCCGTGTTTTCTGATCGCAGGAGAAACAACATGGCTCACGAATTCGACGTGATCGGCAAGGGGTACGCCGACGGGACCCTGATCGGGGCGGCCGAGGCCGAGGCCCTCTGCGCCGAGGCTTTCGGAAAGATGGACCTGACTGGCAAGCGCCTGCTGGTCATCATCCCGGACAGCACCCGCACCGTGCCGATAGACCTGATGTTCCCCATTTTCTACAAGCACCTCAAGGGCCGGGTGAAGAAGCTGGACTACCTGATCGCCCTGGGCACGCACCATCCGATGAGCGAGGAAAAGATCGCTGCGCGCGTGGGAATGAGCCCCGAGGCCCTGAAGCGCGACTACCCGGACGTGACGATACACAACCACCGCTGGGACCTCCCCGGCACGTTCACCCAGATCGGCACGATCAGCGCGGATGAGATCGAGAAGATCAGCGGCGGCCTGTTCCGCGAGGAGCTGAAGGTTCCGATCAACCGGATGATCTTCGATTACGACCACCTGGTGATCCTGGGGCCGACTTTCCCCCACGAGGTGGTGGGGTTCTCCGGCGGCAACAAGTATTTCTTCCCCGGCATCTCGGGCGATGAGCTGCTGCACTTTTTCCACTGGCTGGGCGCGGTGATAACGAACCCGCTGATCAACGGCAACAAGTGGACCCCCACGCGCAAGGTGGTCGACCGCGCGGCCGAGTTCATCCCCGTGCCGGTCACGAACTTTGACATGGTGGAAAAGGGCGGCAAGCTGGCCGGGCTTTTCATCGGGCCGACCCGAGAGGCCTGGAGCCGCGCCGCCGACCTGAGCGCCCAGCTCCATATCCGCTACACGCAACGCAAGTACAAGCGCGTGCTGGGCGTGGCCCCGGCCATGTACGATGACATCTGGGTGGCGGGCAAGGTGATGTACAAGCTGGAGCCGGTGATCGAGCCGGGCGGCGAGCTGATAATCTACGCCCCGCATATCGACGAGGTGAGCTACACCCACGGCAAGCTGCTCGACCGGGTGGGCTACCACACGCGGGATTATTTCATGGCCCAGATGGAGAAATTCGCCGACGTGCCCCGCGGGATCCTGGCCCACAGCACCCATGTGCGCGGCGGCGGGACGTATGTAAACGGTGTGGAAAAGTGCAACGTGAACGTTATCCTGGCCACGAAAATCCCGCCCGAGCGCTGCGCGCAGATCAACCTGGGCTACCGTGACCCGGCCACGATCAACCTGGACGAGTGGAAGGACCGCGAGGACGAGGGTGTGCTGTTCGTGCCCAAGGCCGGCGAGACCCTCTACCGTCTGGAGGGCGAAAGCTACGATTTCGAGAAAAAGTAGCCTTTGCCGTGTGCCAGAATGAAGCCGCGCTCTGGAAGACCCAAGGCGCGGCTTCGATCTATATTTAGATTATCTCAAACTGTAAGCAAACAAATCAGTTAACTGGCCCATATTTTGAAAACGTCAAGAATTCTTGACAATAAGCCGAAATTGTAGTTAGAATATAAGTGAGCAAGGCTCTTGGGTTTTTTAACAAGAGCAACAGGTGAAGAGTTCCCAAATTTAAACCAGTTTAGAAATCCTTCACCTGGTAATTGTGAGTGCCCTCGCCAGGACTCGAACCCGGACCCCCCCTGTGCGCAAAACAGGTGCTTTATCCATTTCAGCTACGAGGGCATTTACAAATCTGTGGTGGAGCGGGAGGGAGTCGAACCCTCAACCCGTGGGTGCAAAGCCCGGAGTTGGCACCGGCACCCGCCCCTTACCACATGTGACAGCGCCTCATTTCGCAGATGGGGCGCTGTCTTTTTCTTTCCATTCGGACAAACCAAAGGTCGCTTGCTTGTTTTTGATCTTATAAAACACTTCTGGCTTGCGCTTGCTCATGGTCGAATAGAGACTTTGATAAATGCGTTTAGGATCTTTCTGCTGCTCGTATCCACCATCCAAAATTCCCTGTATAATATCCTTCATGTGCATAGGCTTTCCATTTTCACGAAGCACTTTTTCAGCGGCTTGGATCATTGGTATATTTTTGTACTTTTGAGAAGGGACTTGATTGGCAGAAGTGAAGGGCGTTTCAATAGTAGACTGTTCTTGATAGGAATCAAAAGAGACATCCGCACTTTCTTCAATATACTGGACTACGCTATTAAGTTG
This sequence comes from bacterium, assembly GCA_021372515.1. Classification (NCBI taxonomy): domain Bacteria; species bacterium. The sequence continues at coordinate 3,063 of JAJFUG010000150.1, read as the reverse complement.
TTCGAGGCGTTTTTGGAGCGGTTCCAACTTTTGCTTCACTTGTTCTCGTTCCACAAGTATTTGACGGATCAGTGCATTCAGAACTTCGACCTTGCTCATATTAACTCCTGTTTGGGTGATCGTTTGGGCTGACCCAATTTAATATAATCAAATATTGGGCAGAGCGCAAGGTGTTTAACCGATATTATCAAAATATTTTTGGGTGTATTAGGGTGTGCGCCGTACTAACCCGTACTAACCCGTACTAATCCGTACTAACCCATACTAACCCATACTAATCCATACTAACCCATACTAATCCGTGCTAACCCATACTAATCCGTGCTAACCCAAACCAATCCGTGCTAACCCAAACCAATCCAAAGTGAATAAAAGTAACTCAAGATGATTTTAAATATCTCAGAGTATTCCAAGGTGAGTCAGGATATATCACAATTAAGACAGGTGGTCATCGAAGGCGGAGAGCAATTATTTGTTTGAAGGGGATAATTCCATGTTATTATTGATATGATTGACACCCGCTGCTTGACCCTCCACGTGTCCCCGGCTATATTCCCATCAAAGCGCTGTCCTGTCCTCCACCCACCCTGCAAGGAGATTCCGCATGCGCCGGATGTTGCCGCTCTGCCTCGTCGTCCTCGGTCTTTCTCTCGCCCCCGCGGCCAACGCCGAATGGTGGCGCGGCAACACCCACACCCACACGATCAACTCGGACGGCGACAGCTCGCCGGACGCCGTGGTGCGCTGGTACAAGGAGAACGGCTACCAGTTCGTGGTCATATCCGACCACAATTTCCTCACCGATGTGCGCGGGCTGAACGCGGTCATGGCCGCCGAGGGCAAGTTCGTGGTGCTGTCGGGCGAGGAGGTCACGGACCAGTTTGTCTCCGGCGAGGGCCACAGCCTGCCCGTGCACCTGAACGCGATCAACCTGGATGCGGCCCTGCCCCCGGCCGGCGGTGCGAGCGTGGTGGATGTCCTCCAACGCAACGTGGACATGATTAGGTCCGGGGCCGGTGCCTGCACGATCAACCACCCCAATTTCTGGTGGGCACTGGGGATAAAAGAGATGGCCGCGGCCAGCAACTACAACCTGTTCGAGATCGCCAACGGCCACCCCACGGTCAACAACGCCGGCGGCGGCGGACACCTGGGCACCGAGGCGCTCTGGGATTCGCTCCTTGTGCGCGGGCGCAAGGTCTACGGCGTGGCGAGCGACGACTCGCACAGTTTCAAGAACTGGGGGCCGCAGTACGCCAACCCCGGACGGGGCTGGGTGATGGTGCGGGCGGATAATCTGGAGGCGACCGCGATTGTGGCCGCCCTAAACCGTGGGGATTTCTATTCCTCTACCGGCGTGAGCCTCAAGGATGTGACCAGCGACGGGAAAAGCCTGACTGTGGCGATAGACAAGCCGGAGCACAGCGCCACCGAATACACCACCACCTTCATTGGCACGCGCGGGGTGCTGGCGGTCTCGACCGACACCATGGCGGTCTACCGGTTCAAGGGCGGTGAGGGCTACGTGCGGGCGAAGATCGTGGATTCCAACGGGCGGATCGCCTGGACCCAGCCGGTCTGGCCCTGAAATTCACCCCAGGCTTGAACATTCTGCCAGCAAAGGGCGACTCGATGCGCCATACAATCCTGATAATCTCGACGGCTCTGCTTATCCTCGTGCCGGCAGCGCTCACGGCCGGCTGGTACCGGGGCAGTGTCCACACCCACACGGTCAACTCGGACGGCGACAGCTCGCCGGATGCAGTGGCCGCCTGGTACAAGGAACACGGCTACCAGTTCCTGGTGATCACGGACCATAATTTCGTGACCGATGTCCGCGGGTTGAACGCATTGCTGGGAGCGAACGAGAAATTTCTCGTGATCCCGGGCGAGGAAGTGACGGACAAATTTGTCACCCCCGAGGGCAAGCGCCTGCCGGTACACATGAACGCGATCAACCTGGCCAAGACCCTCAAGCCGGCCGGAGGTTCGAGCGTGACCGAGGTCCTCCAGCGCAACGATGCAATGGTCAACGCCGCGGCCGGGGCCTGCATTGTCAACCACCCCAATTACATCTGGGCTTTCGATTACAGGCAGCTTCTGGAGGTGGAGGGCCTGCGTCTGTTCGAGGTGGCGAGCCAGGACCCGACTGTCTGCAATTGGGGCGGAGGTGGCCGTATCGGCACCGAGGCGATCTGGGACTCGCTGCTCAGCCACGGCCGCCGCGTGTTCGGGGTGGCGGGCGATGACGTCCACGATTTCAAGAGCTGGGGGCCGGACCAGATCAACCCCGGGCGCGGCTGGGTGATGGTGCGGGCGGACAGCCTGGAGGCCGGCGCGCTCTGCGCGGCCCTGAACCGGGGCGAGTTCTATTTCTCCAACGGGGTGTGGCTGAAAGAAATACGGGTGGACCACGGGAGCCTGCGCGTGGAGATCGAGCGGCCGGAGGAGGAGCCCACGGAGTATACTGTAACGTTCATCGGGCAGGGCGGTAAAGTGCTGGCGACAGCTTACGAAAGCCCGGCTGTCTACCGGTTCTCCGGAGGCGAGGGCTACGTGCGGGCGAAAGTCGTGGACTCCAACGGACGGGTGGCCTGGACTCAGCCGGTCTGGCCTTGAGTATCGCCGGGGCCGATCCCAGAGACCGCGGCAATGGCTGCCGAAAGCTCCTCGGCACGCCGGCTGCCGATCAGCAGGGTGCGGCCATTGGCCAGGGTGAACAGCACGCCGCGGTCACCGCTCACGTTGTAGGCGCGCCCGCTCTTGCCGTAGCGTATGCCCCAGCCGCCGTAGTCGCGCAAGGGGTGGTAGGTGACAGCGCTCTGTGCGTGTATGCTGTGCCAGGGCAGAAGCACGAAATCGCGGTGGAAGGGGAAGAAACGGTAGGCCAGTCCGTTGGCGCGCACCTCGGTCACCAGGCGGATGTTGAGCATTATCCAGGGAAAAGCCAGGCCGAACGCGCAGAACATCACCACCACCAGCCAGTCCGGGGCCGGATTGGTGCCCAGCCTGTGCCCCAGGACCACCTGCCAGACCAGGGCCGCCATGTTGAACGCCGCCACC
>JAJFUG010000149.1 GCA_021372515.1 bacterium | reverse complement strand
GCTGGATGAGTTTGTGATTATGCCAGACCATTTTCACGGGATATTGATTTTTCAATACGCGGGCACGGTGCACCGTGCCCCTACGCCGGAATCTTTCTCACGGCCGGTCCCCGCGTCGTTGCCAACCGTTGTCCGCTATTTCAAGTCCGCGGTGACAAGGCGTATCCGGGAATTGAGCGGTGATTCGGAAATTGTTGTCTGGCAACGCGGCTACCACGAGCACGTGATCCGCAAGGCCGATGATATAAACCGGGTGCGGGAGTATATTATGAATAACCCTTTGAGATGGAGCCTGCGGGAAAAACAATAGGGCACAGCGTGCCGTGCCCCTGCTGTAACTCTGTTTTAAATACTGTGGTCTAAAGCAATGATACAGTGTTTAAAATCAACGCGTGCCGCAGGCGATCCGCGAGAATGGCTTCTCAGGCTGCTCTTGGTTTTCAGCCGCAGGCATCTTTATCCGAGAAATGATCAGGTTCGTTTGACCAACCTACTATGCCGTCCTTTGTTTGTATTCGTACCCACCACACGGAGACCGGCTGGAACTCATAAGAACCCCAATCGTCAGGCGATGGTGCATCATCGCTGATGTCTATTTCATCATCAATGAATTCCCCTTTATACCAAATCTTGAAATACCCTTCTCCCAGATAAGTATAAACCCACAGGACATCCCCTTCTCGATAGTTTTCATAGTCTTTTTTGACGATGATCTTGCCGGGTTTTGTGTGTACTTCGCCTGTCTGGGCAATTACGCGAGTGCCTTTTTTCGCGATTCCTACAACTGAGCTACCTGATTTCGGCTCGGCGTAGAGTTTTGTTTCTTGTTCCACGCCCCAATCACCATACTGGCAACATTCAAAAGGGCACGCACCTTCATCGACGTAAAAAGTTGGATGATCGTCGGCTAAAACTGCGGAAGCGCCCAGAAGTGCCAGCGCCAGAAACAGACCTTTCTTTGGCATCGCTTCCCTCGCAAACAACATTATGGTTGATTCTGCTTGGAGCGAACCGCTTGTCGGTGGTCACCCCGGCGGAGTGCAAGGACATACCCAAAGTCAAAACTGATTTCAATGCGTGGCAGGTTAAATAAATCTGAGGCCATGCTGTTCCAGCGACATTAATGGTTCAACGTTGAGGCGGTGCTGTAGTCATCTCTTTCGATTCTGTAATAGAATATAATTTGAACAAGTCATTGTCAATAATTATTGTGGTACGGGCAAAATTTGATAATCGGCGCTGTGCTTCCGGCCTTGAGTGAACTATACCCCAATCCTTGGATGCTCAGTATTTCATTTTTATTCGATAGCTATTTTGAGTCGCCAAGCGCGTTGAAATTTGTTGTGAACCTGGGATTAATGAATTGTAAGATTGTGTGGCGTCATCATGAGGGAGGGCTGCAAGATACTCCTGAACACAAAGCATCAATCTGATGTTTTCTTCCAAACCCATTGACTGCCAAGCCCCGGAAAAATATATTTCCTGCCGGGATACCTCAATCTTACGAAACCAAACGAAAACAAGCATAGCCTTTTGACGCACCGGGAGGGGAAACGATGGAACGCACTACCGAACAATTAGCCGTGGACACCATAAAAATCCTGGCCTGCGAGGCCGTGGAAAAAGCCCAGTCCGGGCACCCCGGCATGCCCATGGGCATGGCGGATGTGGCGGTGACCCTCTGGACCCGCTTCCTGCGCCACGACCCGGCCGACCCCGGCTGGCCCGACCGCGACCGTTTCATCCTCTCGGCCGGCCACGGTTCCATGCTGATCTACAGCCTGCTGCACCTGGCCGGCTACAGCCTGACTATCGAAGACCTGAAAAACTTCCGTCAGCTTGGCAGCCGCACCCCCGGCCACCCGGAGTACCGTCACCCGCTGGGAGTCGAGACCACCACCGGCCCGCTGGGTCAGGGTTTCACCAACGGGATCGGCATGGCCGTGGCGCGCCGTCACCTGGCCGCCCGTTTCAACGCCGAGGGCTTCCCGGTCTACTCGAACACGATCTACGCCATAGTGAGCGACGGCGACCTGATGGAGGGCCAGACCGCCGAGGCCGCCTCCCTGGCCGGGCACCTGGGCCTGGGCGAGATCGTCTACCTCTACGACAGTAACCATATCTCCATCGAGGGCGACACGGCCCTGGCTTTCGACACCGAGAACGTCCTGGGCCGTTTTGCGGCCTACGGCTGGCACACCCAGGAGGTGAAGGGTGATGACCGCGAGGCCGTGGCCGCGGCCATCGAAAAGGCCCGCGCTGTCACCGACAAGCCCTCGATCATCCAGTGCAACACCAAAATCGGCGCCGGACTGCCCACCCGCGAGGGGGATTCCGAGATCCACGGCGCTCCGATCGGGGCCGAGGAACTGGCCGCGCTGAAAAAGAAGCTGGGTTGGGATGACAAGCCGGATTTCTTCGTGCCGCCTGCGGTGTACGAGCTGTTCGCGGCCCAGGCCGCCAGGGGCAAGGCTGAGCGCGCCGCCTGGCTCAAGATGATGGAAAAGTACCGTGCCGCCCAGCCCGAGAAAGCCGCCCTGCTGGAGAAGTTCCTCAAGCCCGCGCCTCCGGCCGACCTGACCGCCCAGCTCCTGGCCTCCGTGGCCAGCGACAAGCCGGCCGCCACCCGCGCCAGCGCGGGCAAGGCCGAGCAGGTGATCGCCAGGGCCTACCCGAACCTGATCGGCGGCTCGGCCGACCTGGCCCCCTCGACCCGCACTTTGATCTCGGGCGGGGGCGATTTCAGCCGCGCTTGCCCGGAGGGACGCAACATGCATTTCGGGGTGCGCGAGCACGCAATGGGCGGTATCATGAACGGCATGGCGGCCTACGGCGGCCTGAAACCGTTCGGCAGCACGTTTTTCGTGTTCTCCGATTTCATGCGCCCGGCGATCCGTCTGGCCGCGGTGAGCGGTTTTCCGGTGATCTACGTGTTCACCCATGACAGTATTTTTGTGGGCGAGGACGGACCCACGCACCAGCCGGTGGAGCAGACCATGGCCTTGCGCCTGATCCCCGGGCTCACCGTGCTGCGCCCGGCCGACCCCACCGAGAGCGCCGTGGCCTGGGAGGTGGCAGCCGCGAGCACGGACCGTCCGACCGCCATGCTGCTGAGCCGCCACAACCTGGCGCCAATCGACCGCACCAAGTACGCCCCGGCCGAGGGCCTGAAAAAGGGTGGCTACGTGCTGAGCGAGGCGGCGGGCGGAGCGCCGGAATTGATTATCATCGCCACGGGCAGCGAGGTGCAGCTCGCCTTGGACGCCCAGGCCGCCCTGGCCGCGGAGGGACGCCGGGTGCGGGTGGTGAGCCTGCCCAGCTGGGAGCTGTTCGAGGCACAGAGCGCGGAGTACCGCGAGAAGGTGCTGCCTGCCGCTGTGACCCGACGCCTGGTGGTGGAGGCCGGGATCGGCCTGGGCTGGGAGCGTTACGCCGGCCCGCAGGGTGTGATTATCGCCATGCAGGGTTTCGGCGAATCCGGCCCCTGGAAAGAGCTGGCCAAGAAATACGGTTTTACCGCGGCCAACGTGACCGAGAAAGCCCGTCAGCTCCTGGCCAAGTGAGCCATCCGAAACATCGATTCGAGTGCGCACCGGCGGTCCCAAGTCTGGGGGCCGCCGGTGTTTTATATGAGGGTGGACACGATAGTTGTGTAGATGCTGATTGAACCGTAAGTTCTCGTAGGGGCACGGCATGCCGTGCCCGAAATACTCTTTTCTTCTTTCGTTTCGGCGAGAGAAGCAAAGCCAGCGGGGGTCGCGAACTCGTCCTGGCTAAGTCTCCCCTTCAGCCTGCTGTGTGCCTGAGGCTTTGATTCCGCTGCCGCGTTGCAGCGGCGGCGCTGCCGCGAATCGCTGCCGCACCGTGAATCACTTCCTGACTGTACCGTTTTACTCTCGGCGATACGCTTCCAATGCTGCAGGCTCAGACATGCGCGGCCCCCAAAGACAAAGGCGGCGGCCTGTCGGCCGCGATAGGGAAAGATTGGTGTCACCCGGTCAGTTTAACTTTCAGATCAAGGTTGCCAATTCCACGGGCCTGGGATATTATTTCGCTCGATAACAACCCTGAATTGAATACAATCACTTTTCGGACTGGCTTTCCACCTGTTGACCGGGAGAGACGATGAGACCGGGTAAGAGCTTATTCCTCGTTCTGTGTGTCTGTGTGTTAGTCGCTCGCAACCTTGCGGCGCTGGAGATTCCGCTCACCGCCCGCGAGTGGCAGGGCCTGGCCCGCCGCGCCGAGGTGGTCAGCACCGGGCTGCCCCTGCCGCGCGGCGCGGTGCACGATCCCGTGAGCCTGGGCCTTCTGGACGGCTCCGGCAAGGCCGTGCCCGCGCAGTTCCTGACCCAGGCTGTCTGGCCGGATGGTTCGGTCAAGTGGCTGCTGCTCACGTTCCCAGCCGACTGCGCCCCCAAGACAGAGGCGCGCTACACCCTGACCGACAAAGCCTCGACCCCTGTCGGCACTTCGCCCCTGGCAGTGCGCGAGGAGGGGGGCAAGGTGATTGTCGAGACCGGGGTGCTCAAGGCCGAGCTGGACCGCGAGTATTTCGACCTGTTCGGCCGGGTCTGGCTGGACCACAACCGCGACGGCGTGTTTACGGACAGCGAGCTTGTCACGACGCCGGAAAACCCCGAGGGGATAGCGGCCGTGGACGCCCAGGGGCGAAGGCTCGCCAGCCGCTGGGGCAAGGTGGACAGCCTGGTTGTCGAGGAGCGCGGCCCGGTGCGCGCCACTGTGCTGGTCAAGGGCTCGCTGTTCGAGTACGAGAGCTACCGCCGCGGCGACCCCTGGGTCGACTACACCGCGCGCCTCCAGTTCCATGCCGGCAGCGGCCTGGTGCGGGTGTTTTTCAGCCTGGAGAAC